>VBKD01000027.1 GCA_005888075.1 Chloroflexota bacterium | reverse complement strand
TGGGCGTGGAACCGCCGTCGGTGCCCGTCACTCACACGCTCCCCGTCACCCCGTAATCAGAATCAACGGGCCGTGCGACTTGTGTCAATGACACGGGTTGCACGGCCTGAAACTTGTTCAGGGCGCCCGTATAAGGAGCGTCCGCCAAAGGAGAAGATGGACCTATGACAGCTTTGTACATCGTCGGAGTCGCCGCCTTCTGGGCTCTGCTGCTGGTGGTCGTCAAGCGGCGAACCGCCGGAGAAGCCTAAGCCTTCTCGGTCGACACGCCGCGCGCGCTGCCGTTTGTGCCGGCGGCGCGCGCCGGCGTCTCTACCACCTGCGACGCGCGGAGTCTGGCCTTGGCCGGGCACCTCGTGTCGAGGACACAAGTTTCCGTGGTCCTGTCACGAAACCGGGCCCGGGTTTTATGTGTGAAGCGCACGTGATCTGGTGTTCCACACGTGCCTACGATCAGTTGGGGCCCGTCAATTCCACCATTCAGGGAGGGTGTTCATGGCAGTAACGACCAGATCCGCGAGCAAGACCAGCCCGCGCGAGGTGCTCGAGCGCGCGAAGGCTGATGGCGTCGAGGTCGTCGACGTCCGCTTCATCGACCTGCCCGGCACGTGGCAGCACTTCAGCCTGCCGCTCGGGGAGCTCGAGGAGGACAGCTTCACGGAGGGGCTTGGATTCGACGGCTCCAGCATCCGCGGCTTTCAGTCGATCGACGAGAGCGACATGCTTCTCATCCCGGACCCCGAGTCGGCGACGATCGACCCGGTCCTCTCACACAAGACGCTGTTCCTGATCTGCGACGTGATCGATCCGATCACGCGCAAGCCATACAGCCGCGACCCGCGCTTCATCGCCAAGAAGGCTGAGGAGCATCTCCGCAAGTCAGGCATCGCGGACGTGAGCTACTGGGGACCCGAGGCGGAGTTCTACCTGTTCAACTCTCTCCGTTTCGACCAGAACGCCCACAGCGGCTATTACTACATCGACTCCGAAGAGGGCATCTGGAACTCGGGCAAGAACTCCGAGCCCAACATGGCGTTCCGCCCGCGGCACAAGGAGGGCTACTTCCCGGTTCCGCCGATCGACAAGCAGCAGGACCTCCGCTCGGAGATCATGCTCAAGCTGATCGAGGCGGGGGTGCGCGTCGAGGTGCAGCACCACGAGGTCGGCACCGCGGGTCAGGCCGAGATCGACATGCGGTTCGACTCTCTGACCAAGATGGCCGACAAGATGATGGTCTACAAGTACGTGATCAAGAATGTCGCGGCCCAGCACGGTTACGTCGCGACCTTCATGCCCAAACCTCTCTTCCAGGACAACGGTTCCGGCATGCACGTGCACCAGAGCCTGTGGAAAGAGGACGAGAACCTGTTCGCGGACTCGAAGGGCTACGCCGGCCTGAGCCAGACGGCGATCTATTACATCGGAGGCCTGTTGAAGCATGCAGCCGCCCTGCTCGCGATCTGCGCGCCGACCACGAACTCGTACCGCCGGCTCGTGCCGGGTTATGAGGCGCCGATCAACCTGGTCTACTCGAAGCGCAACCGCTCGGCGTGCGTCCGCATCCCGATGTACTCGACCAGCCCGAAGGCCAAGCGCATCGAGTTCCGCTCACCGGACCCGGCGGCGAACCCGTACCTCGCGTTTTCGGCCTGCCTGATGGCGGGACTCGACGGCATCAAGAACAAGATCCTTCCGCCAGAACCCGTCGACAAGGACATCTACGAGCTCGACGGCGATGAGAAGGCGAAGATCAAGTCCGTGCCCGGCTCGCTCGCCGAGTCACTGGACGCGCTCGAGAAGGACCACGCGTTCCTAGTCGAGGGCGGCGTGTTCACGCAGGACGTGATCGACACCTGGATCGACTACAAGCGAAAGAAGGAAGTCGACGCGATCGCTCTCCGACCACACCCGTGGGAGTTCATGCTCTACTCGGACGTCTAAGACCAAAACGTAAAAGGCCCCGGGTCGTTCCGGGGTCTTTTCTTTTGTCCCGCAATTCCGCACTTCTGGCGCCAAGCGGGCCTTTCGAGCCGTGATATTCCGTGCTTCTGGCGCCAGACGAGCCGAATCGAGCGACCCGGTCTGGCCCTTGGGCTTACATCCCCAGCATGGCGCGGGCCCGGAGGGCGATGCTTATTGCCACTCGCGTTTCCGGGTCGTCGAGCTGCAGGCCCGTGAGCGACTCGATGCGCTCGACGCGGTAGGTCATCGAGTTGATGTGGATGCGCAGCTGGCGAGCCGCGGCGCGGCGGATCCAGCGAGATGCGGACAGGGCTTCGAGCGTCTCGAGCAGCGGCGTATCGCGCGACTGCGCGTACTGCAGGAGCGGGCCGAGCAGCTCGTTGACGAACCGCCGGAGCGCATCGGGACTCTGCACCTCGAGCAGCAGGCGGAACGCGCCCAGGGAGCGATACGACGCGACCTTGGCCCGTCCGCCGGCGCGCCGCGTGAGCCGCAATGCCTGCCTGGATTCGATGTGCGACCGGGCGAGCTCGCCAACGCCGTTGGCGATGTTCCCGATCCCCACCGACGCAGTCCCTGGCTTCATGACAGGGGCCGCGGCCGTCTGGATCTGGGAGGCAATCTTTTCCACCCCGGCAAGGTCGGTGGCGAGCTCATCCGGGACGAGAAAGACGGCCGACGACGACCGAACGAGAGTGAGCGCCCCGGGGAGGCGGGAACGGATCAACCCGCTCAGCGCCGTGTCCAGCCTGTCCTGCTGGCCTCGCGCGGCAAGCGCGGCCTCCGTCTTGTCGTCGTCCGGTTCGAGCACGATCACCCAGGCTCGCTGGGGCAGCCGGCGTCCGAGACGCTCCGCCTGACGGGCGAGCCTCTCGGCCTCGTCTGAGTCGAGCCCACCCGCGAGCAGCTCTTCGACCAGGTCGCCTCGCAGCCGGCGTTCGACCTCGGCGGCTGCCCTGTCCTTGGACATCTCGAGTGCCAGGACCGTCGACCCGTGCTCCAGCGCACGGCGCCGGCCGTCCGAGTCGACGGTGTTCTCTTCGACACCGACCGCGAGCATGCCCAGCATCTCGGCGCCCGCACGAACCGGAACGACATCGAGGGGTTTGGGGGGACGGCCGGCCGTGATGCGGAGCTCGCGCGCGCCAGCCTGCCCCAATGGATTCGGCATGTGAATGCGCGGCGGCATGCCGTCCGTCGATTCGCCCACGCCTCGCACCCGATAGCCGTCGGGTGAGTAAAGCGCTGCCCTGCCGCCGGCGAGCGAGCCGATGACCTCGAGGATCGACTGGATCCCAGCGCCCTCGAGGGAGAGCTTGGTGAACCGCTCATGGATGTCGTGGGACAGCTGAATCTCGGCGAGCTGGATCTCAGTTCGCCTCTGCAGCTCGCTGCGTTCGAGCACACCCGCCACCTGGCCGGCGATCGCGCGCAGGAAGTCGATGTCGGCCGAGTTGAAATCTCGCTTCTCGGTGCTCTGCACGTTGAGCACGCCCACCAGCCGCGGGCCGGACTCGATGGGAACCGAAAGCATGGAATGGAACCGGTCTTCGTCAAGGCCCGGCACCCACTTCCAGTGCGGCTCCTTGCTGACGTCGGCGACCACCGCCGGACGCCGTGTCTCGGCGACCCAGCCGGTGATGCCCTCGCCGACCGGCATCGTGACCTTGCCGACCATGTTCTCGTTCAGGCCGTTGGTCGCGGTCAGCAGAAGCTCGCGCCCGGCGAGCAGATACAGGGAGCACACGTCGGTGCCGATCGCCGATGTCGCCTCTCGAATGATCAGCTCCAGCAGCTCGTCCGGCCGCTGCGTGGACGCCGCCGCCTGTGCGAGCCGCACAAGAAAGCTGAGCTCACGAGCCGCCAAGCTCGAATCTCCTACTGCCACGTGCACGCCCTCCAAGCTACGTTTTCCCTTCACCGGCGTCCCTCGTATCGATAGCACAATGAGGGCCCGCCTGGATAGTGTTCTCCACACCAATTCAAGGCCATATCGATTTTTCCCGGCGGGAGAAGGCCATATCGATTTTTCCCGGCGGGAGGTAGATTAGGCAGCAGAGTGACTTCCACCCAATCCGGCCAGTGGCGCGAGCACTTTGCCGGGGTCGACCTGCCGGTGCCCATCCTGGGCGGCGGCACCATGACCGGGATCAACTTTGACAACGCCGCGAGCACTCCGCCCCTCACCCGAGTGCGCGACGCCGTCATGGGTTTCTCGGACATGTACTCGAGCGTGCATCGCGGCACGGGTTAAAGTCGCGCCTTTCGACGGAGGCTTACGAGCAGGCGCGTGATCGCGTCTCCGAGTTCCTGGGTGTCGACGAAAAATCACAGGTGGTGATTTTCGTCAAGGGGACGACCGACGCGTTGAACCGCATCGCGGCCGAAGAAGCCCGGCTCGTCGGCCGGCAGGTGCTCGTCACCGAGATGGAACACCATGCCGATCTCTTGCCATGGCGGCACCGAAGCGGTCATGTGATGGTCGGGCTGTCGGACGACGGCCACATCGACCTCGACGCGATCGAGCACGCGCTCGAGACGAGCGAGGGAAAGATCGGCCTGGTCGCCGTGTGTGGCGCATCGAACGTCACGGGTTTCGTCTCCCCCATCCACGAGATCGCTGAGCTGGCCCACCGGCATGGCGCTCGCGTGTCCGTCGACGCAGCTCAGCTGGCGCCACACCACCGCATCGATGTGCGCGAGGCCGGCGACCCCGGTCACCTCGATTTCGTCTCGCTGTCCGGCCACAAGATGTATGCGCCCTACGGCGCGGGCATCCTGGTCGCTCCGCGCGATTTCTTCTCCGGCGCGCCTGAGGTGATGGGCGGAGGCGCAATCAGCATCGTCACCTGGGACGACACCGTATGGGCCGACCTGCCAGACCGCGAAGAGGCCGGCTCGCCGAACGTCATCGGCGCCGTGGCCATGGGCGTCGCCATAGAGACACTGCTCGAGCTCGGCTTCAACGAGATGCTCGCCCACGAGGCGGCCGTCGGCCGGCAGCTTCTCCGGGCGCTGAGCGGGATCTCGGGCGTCAGCGTGCTGGGCGGCGCCGAATCCCCGGCTGGTGATCACCGGCTCGCCCTCGCCAGCTTCGTGGTCGATGGCCTGCACCACGGCCTCGTGGCCGCCGCGTTGAGCCATGAGTGGGGCATCGCGGTCAGGCACGGCTGCTTTTGCGCCAACCCATACGTGTTCCACCTGCTGCGCATGAACAAGGACGCGGTGAACGCGGTGGAGAACGAGGTGACCTCAGGGCATCGCATGGCTCTGCCTGGAGCGGTCCGCGCGAGCCTGGCGCCCTACAACACCGAGCCAGAGGTCGAGCGCTTCATCGATGCGGTCACGCACATCGCGAGAGGCCGCATGAAAGCGGACTACGAGCAAGCCGAGGACGGCACGTTTGCTCCGGCAGGTGGCTGGCCGCGCATCGCCAGCCCGCTGAACACGCTGGCGGCGCGGCGTGTGTGAGCGCCAGGCGATCCGATGAAGCTCATAGGCGAGATCCTGGTGTCCATCTTTTTGCACCCGGTCGCATGGGTCCTATGCGTGATCAACATCGTCAATCGCACCGATATGGGTGGTTTCTCGAAGTTCCTGTGGATCGTCATCACGTTTGTGTGGGGCATCGGCCCCATCCTGTACATACTCTTGGGCGGCGGACGTTTGTGGTGATGAACCCGGCCGCATGAGGGACCGGGCGGCGACCCGAGCACTCGTGCTCGGACTGCTCGCTCTGCCTTTCGGAATCGTCTCGCCATTCGCCATCTGGAGCGGCGCCCGCTCCCTTCGCCGGATCGGGGCTTCCGGAGGCGAGCTGAAGGGCGCCGGTTCCGCGATGGCGGGGCTCATCGGTGGCACGCTCGGTCTGCTCACGTTGATCATCGGGACGGCGTACTGGTTCATCGCGTCTTGATCGCCCGCGTACTGATCGCGCGTATCGCACTTGTCGTTCTCGTCGTCGTGATCGCCGCCCTGACCTATCCCGGCGAGCTCGCGGTCTCGCTGGCCACGAAGTTGCGCGCGGCGCACACCCCTTCCTCGGCGGCCTCCACCGGCGCGCTGCCGTGGCTTCGCGTCGCTCACCCGGCGCGTGGTTTGCCGTACATCGCCGACGAGCAAGGCCGGATGGTCCTACTCCACGGCGCCATACCAGCCAGCCTGATCGACTTCTGGACAGGCGCCAACCAATCGCAGCCGGACGTGCCGGCCCTCTACCCCATCGACCCGGCCGCGTACGCCGACGGCGCGTGCCCCGCGAACTCGCCCGCCAGCAAGTACCCCCCGCTGTGCGCGTGGGATGTGCAGCAGATGGCCGAGCTCGGCTTCAACTCGGTGCGGCTCCCCATCTCATGGAGCCTGCTCGAGCCGGAGCGCGGACGCTTCAACTCGATGTACGTCGAGCGCGTCGCCCAGGTCGTCGACTGGGCTCGCGCGCGCGACATGTACGTGATCATCGACATGCACCAGAACGCGTACTCGCGTTATATCGGAGCCGGGACTGACGTCGACCTCTCGCAGCTGAGCGGTGCACCGAAATGGGCCACGATCACGGATGGGCTTCCTTCGCGCGTTTTTGGAAAGCAGCGCGAATTGAACCCGACGGTGTTCGAGGCGGCCACCAACTTCTGGTACGACCGCGGCGGCATCCAGGACGAATACATCGCTGCCGTGGCGTTTCTAGCCAACCGCTTCAAGGACGACAGCACGGTGGCCGGATACAGCGTCTTCAACGAGCCATGGCCTGGTTGGAACCTTCCCCCCGGTTTTGAAGACCTTCTGCTGTTTCCTTTCTATCGCCGCGTGATCGACGCGATCACCGGCGTGCACGATGGGATCCCCTGCTGGACCGGGTTTTTTATGCCTGCTCCGTGCGGTTATCGCGACCTGGGCGTTCACGACCTGCACCATCTGATCTTTCTGGACACCGGCGACCTTCGTGAGATCACAGATTTCCCAACCCACCTCGGCACGCCGCTGAGCTCATACCCGAACGTCGTGCTTTCGATGCACGCATACACGCACTTCTACACGGTGGACGCCCTGCTGCATCAAGCGCCCGATCGCGCCACGTATCCATGGGGCGGCTA
>VBKD01000026.1 GCA_005888075.1 Chloroflexota bacterium | reverse complement strand
GCCGGCCGACGCGATGCGACAAACTCTGCAGCCGTGAATGCTTATCTTTTCGCGACGATCTGGGCCATCGTCGGCGCCGCCGCGGGGTGGTTCGTCCGGTGGGGGTCGGTGAAGCTGGCCCGGCTCGAGGGCCTCGAGCCGGGTAATAAGGCATGGCAAGCCTATGGACCCTCGGTGGTGTCCGCGGTGCTGTTCGCGGTTTTTGCCTACGGGACCAGCTCGTTCTGGCTGCTCGTGATTCGCAGCCTGTTCGTGCTCGTCCTGGTCCAGGTCATCTTTTTCGACTTTGAGCACCGGCTGATCCTCGATCGGGTGATGTTTCCTTCGATCGTGGCGGCGTTGATCGTCAGCCTGTTCGGCGATCCGTGGTGGCTGGGTATCGCAACGGGACTCGGCGCCGGCCTGCTGTTCGTCTTGATCGCGGTCGCCGGATCCCTGCTCTTCAAGACCGAAGCCATGGGCTTTGGTGACGTGAAGCTCGCCTTGTTTCTCGGTTTGCTGCTGGGCTGGCCATACACCGTTCAGGCGCTTTTCTATGGCATGTTGCTTGCCGGGCTGGCCGCGGTGCTGGTCATCATCTGGCGCCGTTCCAGCAAAGGGACCATCGCCTACGGCCCATACCTGGCGGCCGGCGCGCTCATCATGCTGGTCAAACTGCCCTGAAACCAGGTGCCTGACTGCTTTAATAAGCGCCCGTGAGCAAGCTGCTTCCTGGCGAGGCCATGATCCTGCAAGAGCATCCGCACTGGATCACCGTCATCCGCTCGCTCATCCTGCCGCTCGCCCTGATCGTCCTGGTGGTGCTCTTCGACTTCACCGTGTTCATCCCGAGAAGCGCAACTGATTGGGCCGCGATCCTCACTCTGGGTGTGGTCGCCCTCACCGTGCTGTGGTTGATCGCCGTGTGGGTGCGGTGGCAATCGATCACGTACACCCTCACCGACCAGCGCATCAAGATCGAGAGCGGCGTGCTCGGCCGACAGGAGAAGGTCATCCCGATCGACCGCGTGCAGGACTGCACGACCAGGCAATCGCTTTTCGGACGCATCCTGGGCTACGGCCTCGTCGAGGTCGACGCCGCGGGTGCGCAGGGCGCAGAGGTCCTCGACCACCTGCCGAAACCGGGTGACTTCCGTGACCAGGTTTTCGTGCAGTCGGAAAAGCGCCGCGGCGGTGTTGAGCCAACGCCGCAACCGCTTGTGACCCACACGACCAGCGGTATCTGACGGCTCCTCTTCGTAGGCCGCTCGCGCTCCTCGGCTTCATGGGGTCGGGCAAGTCGGCTGTCGGTTCGATCGTCGCCTTGCGTGCGGGTGCGCGGTTTCACGACCTCGACCGGATGATCGAAGACGAGGCCAGGATGCCGGTGGCGGACATCTTCTCGTCGAAAGGCGAGGCCGCTTTTCGAACCTGGGAAAGGGAAATTCTGCCCAGGGCGCTGGAGCCCGGAGCCGTGGTCGCGCTGGGTGGCGGCGCGGTGATGGACGACGTGAACTGGGACCTCGTCTCCGCGCGCTCTATACCTTTGTACCTTGAGGTGCCGTTCGAGACCATCTGGCAGCGCATCCGAGCCAACCCGAGCAGGCCGTTGATCGCCGGGCGTACACAGGCCGACGTCGAGGCTCTGTTCGAAGCGCGCCGGCGGCGCTATGAGCAGGCGGCACACTCGGTGGACGGCGATCGTCCTATCGAGGTCGTCGCGGATGAGGTCCTGAAGCTGTGGTCCGCCTGATCCTGGACTCGTCGATGGGCAGCTACCCCGTCGTGATCGGCACCAACATCCAGCGCGAGCTGCGTGCGGCGATCACGCGGCTCGACCCCACCGGCGCGGCGATCATCACCGATTCGAACGTGCGGCCGTGGGCCGGCAAGGTCGCGAAGGCAATCAAACGAGCCGGACTCAAGACTTCGATCCATGTCGTGCCGGCTGGGGAGCGATCCAAATCGATGACCCATCTGCAAGACGTGCTCGCATTCCTGGAGAGGCAGCAGATCGACCGCGGCGGTTGTGTCATAGCCGTCGGCGGCGGGACGGTGGGTGACCTCGCTGGCTTCGCGGCCTCGGTCTGGCAGCGTGGGGTACGGCTCGTGGCCGTGCCCACCACTCTGCTCGCGATGGTCGACTCGAGCATCGGCGGCAAGACGGGCGTCAACGGTGGCCGCTCGAAGAACGCGATCGGAACGTTCTGGCAGCCGGCCGCGGTCATCTCCGACCTGGCGTGCATCGAGACGCTGCCGCAGCGCAACTATCGAGAGGCTTTTGCGGAGGTTGTAAAGTACGCCGTCGCCATGGACCGCGGATTGATCGAAGAGCTGGACAAGGAGCATGACCGTCTGCTCGAAGCCGACCGCTCCATGCTGGAACGGGTCGTCTTTCGGTGCGTGGCGGCCAAGGCGCTGGTGGTCGCCAAAGATGAGCGTGAGAGCGGGCCCCGCGCAATCCTCAACTATGGGCACACGGCTGGACACGCCCTCGAGGCGGCCAGCGGTTTTCGGGTCTCGCACGGCCGCGCCGTGGCGTTCGGGATGCGCGTGGCGGCCGCCATCGCTCTCGCGACCGGGCTCTGCAGCAAGCGGCTCGTGGAGACGCAAGATGCGCTGCTCACCGCGTACGGGCTGCCGGACCGGGTGCCCCACGTCGACCCGAAACGCGTCATGGCGGCGATCTCGCGCGACAAGAAAGCCCGCCGCGGCAAGGTGGCCTGGGTGATGCCAAGGCGTCTCGGCCACGCAGAGGTGGGGCATTCCGTGCCCAGCGCGGTCGTGCGCCGGGTCATCACGAAGGCACTGGCATGAAGCGCGTCGTAGTGGCCAACGGCCCCAACCTCAACCTGCTCGGCAAGCGCGAGCCGCACATCTACGGCACCCGGTCCCTGGGGGACCTGAACGACGCCGTGCGCGCCAAGGCCAAAGAGCTCGATGTCGAGGTGAGCCTGTTTCAGAGCAACCACGAGGGCGAGATCATCGACTTCCTCCACAAGGAGGCGCCCGGATCGGCCGGCATCATCATCAACCCGGGCGCCCTGTCGCACTATTCGCTCGCGCTTTACGATTGCTTGCTGGCGCTCGCCGTTCCGGTCGTGGAGGTTCATCTCTCCAACCTCCACGCGCGCGAGGAGTATCGATCCAAGAGCGTGACCGCGCGCGCGGCACGCGGAGTGATCACCGGCCTCGGATTCGCGGGCTACGACCTTGCTCTGGAGTTTTTGACCTCACTGTGATTTCAACCAACGACTTTCGGAACGGAACGATGTTCGAGATGGACGGCCAGCTGCTGGAGGTGGTCAATGTCGAGCACATCAAGCTTGCGCGCGCAGGCGCGGTCATCAAGGCCAAGCTGCGCAACGCGCTGACCGGGTCGATCTTCGAGCACAGCTTTCGCAGCGGCGACAAGTACCGCGTGGTCCGAATCGACAGGAAGGAGGCGTCCTACCTATATTCGGATGGCACGCATCACTACTTCATGGACACGCAGACGTATGACCAGGTGGGAGTGGACGAGGACATGCTGGAGGCGGTGCTGCCGCTGTTGAAGGAGGGCAGCACGGTGTTCCTCCTTCGCTACCAGGACCGCTTGATCGGCGTCGAGCTTCCGATCAACGTCGACCTCAAAGTCGTTTCGACCGATCCCGGATTCAAGGGCGATACGGTGTCAGGCGCGACCAAACCCGCGAAGCTCGAAACTGGCACCACCATCCAGGTGCCCCTGTTCATTCAGCCAGGCGATGTGATCCGAGTCGACACGCGAACGCAGAGCTACATCGAACGAGCCTGAGCGACTAAACCGGTCAAGCGTCACGCAAGCCGCGCCGGAGCGGGTAGCATCACGCAGTTATGAGTGAAAACGGGACGTTGGGGGCGGTGAGAGTAGCCAACGAAGTGATCGCGAGCATCGCCGCGCTGGCTGCATGTGAAGTCGAAGGCGTTGAAGGGATGGACGAGGCCGCGGCACGACACTTCGGTGATTGGGTGCGGCGCCAGTCGGCGCATCGCGGCGTGCGCGTGCACATCGAGGGCGATCGGTCGATTCACCTCGAGGTTTTCATCACGGTGGACTCCGAGGCGAAGCTTGCGGAGGTGGCGGCCGCCGTCCAGGCCAACGTCGTCGAGGCGACGGAGCGCATGCTCGGTCTCGAGGTCGGCGAGGTGAACGTCTTCGTCTCCAGCGTCGCCTTCGCGACCTGACCGTCGGCCGGGTATGGACCCCGGCGCTCGCCAGAACGGTACTGTTCGCGGTGATGGGCAAGCGACATCAGGCACGGGAGCTCGCGCTCAAGGTTCTCTTCCAGCTGGAAGGCAGCGAAGACGACCCTGAAGAGGTGCTTGCATATCACGCGGCTGAGGGCGCGGCGACCGCCGACACGACGAGCTTCGCGCGCCAGCTGGTCCGCGGCGTGACGGCCAACCGCGAAAAGCTCGATGCGATCCTGATCGAGACTTCCGAGCACTGGAAGCTCGACCAGATGGCGAAGGTCGACCGCATCATCCTGCGCATCGCGGTCTACGAGATAGCGATCGACAGGCACGTGCCGACCAAGGCCGCGATCAACGAATCGATCGAGCTCGCCAAGACCTTCTCCGGCGACGAGTCGGGCCGCTTCGTAAACGGCATCCTGGGCAAGGTCGCAGCAAGTGCTGCCGCGGAATGAAGCAGCCCAGCTTCGAAGAGCTGTTGGCGAGTCTGGAGGCCGCGATCGCCCAGCTGGCAGGCGGCACCGCGCCGCTGGATGAGCTCGTCGCCGCCCACGAGCGGGCGGTCAGGCTCCTCGCCGAGGCTGAGGCCAAGCTCGCCGAGCTGAAAACCCGAGCTGAACAAACCGCACAATCTCTGGCTGAGTGAAGTATCTCCTCGCCCCGCTCGTCGCCTGGACCGTCGCCCAGGCCGCCAAAGTTATCCTGACGTCCGTCCGCGAGCGCGGCCTGAACCTGCGCGTCCTGGCCCACACCGGAGGCATGCCCAGCAGCCACAGCGCGATCGTGATGGGGCTGACCGCCTCGGTCGGTAAATATTCGGGCGTCTCTTCCGCCGCGTTTGCGATCGCCCTTATCTTCTCGTTCGTGGTCATGTATGACGCCGCCGGGCTGCGGCGAGCAGCGGGAAAGCAGGCCGAGGTCCTGAACCGCCTGGTCGAAGACCTGATGCACATGCGAGGCGTGGAGGAGCAGAAGCTGCGTGAGCTCCTTGGGCACACTCCTGTCGAGGTCCTGGTCGGCGCCGTGTTCGGCCTCGCCGTCGGCCTCATCCTGTGATGCCCCGCCTGGACGTTCTGGTGGCCAGGAACGGCTTCGCGGAATCGCGCCAGCGAGCCCAGGCCCTGATCCTGGCAGGCAAGGTGCGCGTCGCCGGCGAGACCGAGCGGCGACCCGATCGCGCCGTCAGCGACGACGCACCGATCACTGTCGAGTCCGAGCCCGGTTACGCGAGTCGAGGCGCGCTCAAGCTGGCTCCCGCGCTGGATCGTTTCGGCGTCGATCCGCGTGAGCGTGTATGCGCGGACATCGGCGCCTCCACGGGCGGCTTCACCGATGTGCTGCTCAGGCGTGGCGCGGCGAAGGTCTATGCGGTCGACGTTGGACGCGGGCTGCTCCACTGGCGCATCCGTCAAGACCCTCGAGTGGTCGTCATCGAGCGCGTCAACGCTCGCGACCTCCGGGGCTTTCCCGAGGCGGTCAGCCTCGTGGTCATCGATGTGTCTTTCATCAGCCTCGAGAAAGTCCTGCCCGCCGTGCGGCGTGCGGCGCCCACCGCCGAGGTGGTGGCGCTGTTCAAGCCGCAGTTCGAGGTCGGCAGGTCCGAGGTGGGGAAGAAGGGGGTCGTGCGCGATCCCGCCGCCATCGAGGCCGCGATCGCTCGCTTTCGGGAATGGTGCAACGCGAATGGCTACGTGGTGAAGGCCGAAGCGCCATCCGAGGTCGCCGGCGCTGAAGGCAATCGCGAGATCTTCGTCCACCTGGAACCGAACGCCGGATGAAGGTTTGCATCTTTCGCGGACCGGGCTGCGAGGCGGACATCATCGAGCGCGCGGTCGCAGTGATCCACAGCCGTCACGGCGAAGCCTTTGAGCTGCAGCGGGACGCACCGATCGAGCCGGCCGCGGCCCAGCTGAAGGACACGACCCTCGTTCTCACGCTGGGCGGAGACGGTACGTTCCTGGCGGGCGCCCGGCTCGCCGCGCCGCGTGGCATCCCGATCCTCGGGGTCAACCTGGGCCGGCTCGGTTTCCTGACCGAGGTGGAGGCCGCGCACATCGAGGACGGCCTCGCCCGGTTTTTCGATGGCAAGTACCGGACGGAGGAGCGGACCATCCTGAAGGTCACCTTGAGCCGCGGCGGCAAAACCCTGGCGAGGTCGATCGGCCTCAACGAGGTGGTCATCGACCACAGCGGCGAGGCACGCATGGTCCGGGTCGAGATCGATGTCGGCGGCCAGGCGGTCGGCATCATCGACGCCGACGGGGTGATCGTCGCCACAGCCACCGGCTCGACCGCATATGCGCTGGCGAGTGGCGGTCCGATCCTCGAGCCCACGCTGCGTGACCTGCTTCTCGTGCCGATGAGCCCGTTCGCGCTGACGGTGCGTCCGATCGTGTTCTCGCCCGGGCTGGACATCACGCTCACCGTCGTGCGCGGCCCGGCGGAGATGCGCATCGATGGCGCCCGCCGCGCGCGGGGGGTCGAGACCGGCGACATCGTCCGCTGCGGGGCACACCCTCGCCGGCTCAAGGTGGTGCGGTTCAGCCCGCCGGAAAGCTTTTACCAGCGTCTCGCCGAAAAGCTCGGCTGGGGCCGCCCCCTGGTCCCAAAACAGACCTGATGCTCAAGGAGTTGAGGGTGCGCGACCTCGCCCTGGTCGCGGAATCCCGCGTGCGGTTCGGTCCCGGGCTCAACCTGCTCACCGGCGAGACGGGGAGCGGGAAATCCTTGATCGTCGACGCCCTGAGCCTGACCCTCGGCGCAAGGGGTGGAGCCGACCAGGTGCGGCACGGGGCCCAGCGCGCGGTCGTCGAAGCCGTCTTCGAGTCCGGCGCCACGCAGCTCGTGCTGCAGCGGGAGCTCGGAAAGCGCGGCGCGGCACGCATCGATGGCCGCCCGGCAACACCTGGCCAGCTGCGCGAGCTGGCGGGCGGCCTGGTCGCGATTCACGGCCAGCACGAGCACCATGCGCTTCTCGACACCGACGCGCAGACCGAGCTGCTCGACGCCTATGC
>VBKD01000025.1 GCA_005888075.1 Chloroflexota bacterium | reverse complement strand
ACGCAGCCGGACGCACGGTGTTCCTCGCCTGCGGCCGTTGTCCGTGGACACCTCGACAAGTTGAAGGTCGTGACTTCGTCTTGTGGTCGCGCGAGTCCGGGTGGCTCGATCGCACCTTCGACAAGCTTCCATCTCCGGCTGCGCGGCTTGGTGCCAACGTCCAGGCCACGGGCAATCGTGGTGGGCACGATATGCATTACCGCACGCTGCACGCGAAGGGCATCGAGCTGCTCGGAAGGTATGCAGGGGCACAGGGTTCGAAGGTCTACTTCGCGGACGACCTGGCCGCCAGCGTGGACTTTGGCGACGCGAGACTGAAAGACATGCTGAGGTCGTTCGAGATGTACTGCGGCGCGATCGGACGGAAGGCGCCTGATTTTGAGTTTCCCGAGCCGTTGCGGCTGAAGACTCGCACTGAAATCGAAATCGATCGAGAAGGCATTGAAACAGTGATCTGGACCAGCGGGTACCGACCCGACTATGGCTGGATCAGCCTGCCCGTCTTCGACGAGATGGGATTCCCCATTCAGGTCGACGGGTGCACCTCCGTCAAAGGCCTCTACTTCATGGGCGTCCCCTGGATGCGCAAGTTCAAGTCGGCGATCCTCTACGGTGTAGCCGAGGACGCCGAGTTGGTCGCACAGCACATCATCGGGAACCGTTCATGAAAATCGCTGTCGCCATGTCTGGCGGTGTCGACTCTTCCGTGGCCGCGGCGCTGCTGCAGGCTCAGGGTCACGAGGTGGTCGGCGTCACGCTCCAGCAGTGGCCGCGCGACGACTCTGAAGAGGCATCGAGGCATGGCGGATGCTGCTCGCTGAACGCAGTGGAGGACGCGCGGCGCGTGGCCTCGCTGCTCGCCATTCCTTATTACTGCTGGAACCTGGAGAAGGAGTTCGGCGAGCGCGTGATCCAGCCCTTTCACCAGGCTTACCTCGAAGGACGGACGCCGAATCCATGTGTGCGCTGCAACGCCTTTGTGCGGTTTGACCTCATGCTGTCGCGGGTCCTGGAGCTGGGTTTCGACAGGCTCGCCACCGGCCATTACGCGCGGGTGGTGCAGGGCGGCGACGGACCTGAGCTGCACACCGCTGTGGACCCGGCCAAGGACCAGTCATACATGCTCTATCACCTCGACCGCGACCGACTCGCGAAGATCGTCTTCCCACTGGGCAACATGACGAAGGGCGAGGTGCGCGAGCACGCGCGAGAGTTCGATCTCCCAGTCGCCAACAAGGCGGAGAGCCAGGAAATCTGCTTCGTGCCACGAGGCCAAACCGCGACCTATCTCGCCGCCCGCCTGCCTGTGCGAGCGGGCGCCGTGGTCGACTCGGCGGGCCGGCAGCTCGGCACGCATAGAGGCACGGCGCTGTACACGGTCGGCCAGCGCAGCGGTTTCGGCGACCTTGCCGAACCCGGACCTTGGTACGTGGTTCGGGTCGATGCGCCATCCAACCGGATCGTGGTCGGTCGCAAGGAAGACCTCGCGGTCCAGGAAGTGGCGCTCAAAGAGGTGAGCTTCATCGACCAGACGGTCAGGGAACCGCTCGCCTGCGAGGCTCGGCTTCGCTATCACGCCCCGGCTATCCCGGCCGTGTATGCCGGCGGCACGCTGTCGCTCGATGAGCCGTTCCTGGGCGCCGCGCCAGGCCAGGCGGCGGTTCTTTACTCGGGAAGTCGCGTCCTCGGTGGGGGAATCATCGCGACCGCAGCGTGAGCGGCGCTCCCGACCTCCTCGTCGCCCCTTTTCACTGGCTCGAGTACCTCGGGCTGCTGGGCGCCATCGGCTCCATGGTGGTCAGGCGACTCGGCCAAAACCAGCCGCGGGTCGTTTGGGCGCGTCCCCGCATGGAGATCGCGCTCGGGGCCGCGTTCCTCGGCGGTCTCGGCCTGATCGCGGTCGACCGTTCGATGCCCTGGCCGATCTTCATCCGAGTCGCGGCCGAGGGCATTGCGTTGGTCGCCTGCCTGCGCGGCATTCCGTACGTCGCTCCTTTCGCCGTCCTGGCCGCGGTCACGCTGCCATTGACGGGGCATGCAGCCCGCGTCGAGCCGGCCGCCGGGGCGGAGTTTGCCGATGCGTTGCATGTCCTGTCGGCAGGAATGTGGGCGGGCGGCATCCTGGCGCTGGCGAGCCTCAATCCGCCCGGAGGCTGGGGCGGACCAGAGGCACGAGTGCTTCTCGATCGATTCAGCCCCGTGGCGCTGATCGCCTTCGGCGTCACCGCTCTGACCGGCGTGCTGCGGGCGACCGAGCAGCTGGCGGCGATCAGCGACCTGTGGTCGACGCCCTATGGCGTGGTGCTCGCGCTAAAAGCCCTCGGGGTCGGCGTGATGGTGGTGTTGTCGGCGATGGCATGGCGCAGGCGGCTGCCCGTCGAGCGCACGGAGGCCGCGCTCGCCGCGCTCGTGGTCGGCGCCACCGCGATCCTCGCCAGTTTTCCCCTCCAGGCATAGCATTGGGGGGTGCCCAGCGTGCGCGAGGTTATGAAGACGAGCCTGCACATCGTCAGCCCCTCGGCCACGGTGGGCGAGGCGGTCTCTTTGATGGCCCAGAAGCGGATCGGGTCTGCCCTGGTTATGGAGGGGGCCAAGCTGATCGGCATCTTCACCGAACGGGACACCGTGCGCGCGATCTCGCACTCCTACGACGCCCCCAGGCACGAGATCTCGTCCTGGATGACGCGGGACCCTATCACCGTCGGACCGAATGTCGACATAGAGGCCGCCCTCCGAACCATGCTCCAGGGCGGCTTCCGGCACCTTCCGGTGGTAGAGAGTGGCGAGGTCATCGGCGTGATCTCGATGCGTGACCTCGCCGCCGAGGGTTAGCAAGGCCTCACTGCGCCGGTAAACTAGGCGACCCCCGCCGCCGCTGGTTTCGCGCGCCCCGAAACGGGGCCGCACGTGAGGAAAGTCAACCGATTTGGGTTTTTCGGCGCTCCGTCGCTACCTGCCGTATCTCCGTCCCTATAGATGGATGGTCGTGGTGTTCGCCGTGTCCCAGGTGGGCAGCCTCGTCGCGGCCGCGTCGATCCCGAAGGTCATCCAGCACATCGTCGATGGCCCGATCACGCACCGCCACCTCGACCAGCTTCTTCCGATGGGAGCTCTCCTGGTCGCCGTCGGCCTGGTCGAGTTCATCTTCGTCTTTCTCCGCCGGCACTACTCAGGCACCGCGTCCCTGCACATGGAGACCGACCTCCGCAACGACTTCTACGCGCATCTGCAAGGTCTCCAGGTCTCGTTCCACGACAACTGGCAGTCGGGCCAGCTGCTCTCTCGCGCGATCTCCGACATCGCGACGGTGCGCCGCTTCGTGAGCTTCGCGCTCATCTGGTTTCTGCAGACCGTCGTCACGTTTGTGGTGGTCGTAATCCTCATGCTCCAGCTCGACTGGCAGCTGGCACTTGTTGTCGTGGGGTGCATGCTGCCCATCGCATTCTTCAGTCACAGGTTCCACGAGAAGTACAAATTCATCGCTCGTCGCATGCAGGACCAGCAGGGCGACCTCACGACGATCATCGAAGAGATGGCGACCGGCGTTCGCATCATCAAAGCGTTCGGCCGCATGCCATTGATGCAGAAGCGTTTCGAAGACCAGGCCGGGTTGCTCCGAGGCACGAGCCTCCACGCGATCAACGAACGGGCCGAGATCTGGACTCAGCTCAACTTTCTCCCGAACCTCTCATTGGTGTCGGTTCTCCTTCTGGGTGGTATGAGCGTGGTGCAGGGAAGACTGACGATCGGCGGCCTGGTCGCCTTCATGAGCTACGTGTTCATGCTCACATGGCCGATGGACGCGATTGGCTGGGTCCTGGCGATGCGGGAGGAATTCCAGACCGCATCCGAGCGTCTGAACGAGGTGCTGGATTCGCACCCGGAGATCGCCGACCGTACCCATGCCCGCACGCACGAGCGCTCACGAGGCCGCATCGAGTTCAGGGGCGTGGGCTTCAAGTATCCGAAGTCGAACGACTGGATCCTGCGCGACCTGAACCTGGTCGTCGAGCCGGGAGAGACAGTCGGCCTGGTCGGCCGAACAGGGAGCGGCAAGACCACGCTGGCATACCTTGTGCCGCGTCTTTACGACGTGAGCGAAGGCTCGGTGCTCCTCGACGGCATCGACGTCCGCGACCTGCAGCTGCGCTCGCTCCGTTCGCATATCGGCGTCGCGTTCGAAGACCCGATCCTGTTCTCGGCATCGGTGCATGAGAACCTGGTCATGGGCCGGGCGATAGTGTCGGACCACGAGCTGAAGCGAGCCATCGATGTCGCGCAGGCCGGCTTCGTTTGGGACCTGCCGTGGGGGCTCGAGACCCGAGTGGGCGAGCAGGGTTACACGCTATCCGGTGGCCAGAGGCAGCGCCTGGCGCTGGCCCGGGCGGTGCTGGGCACACCGCCGGTCCTCGTGCTGGACGACCCGCTTTCGGCGGTGGACGTTCATACCGAGGCCGCCATCGAAGAGGCGCTGGCGAGGGCGCTGCAGGGCGTGACCGGATTGCTCGTGGTGCACCGTCCGTCCACGCTCGCCCTAGCCGACCGGGTGGCTCTGATCGACGGCGGCTCGATCGCCGCGATCGGCACTCACCGCGAGCTGCTGCGGACGAACGAGCTGTACCGCGCGCTTCTGTCGCAGGAGTACCGAGAGGATCGCGAGGAGGCACTGGCCTGAGCGCTGCAACCAACACGGACCGCTGGCGCGGCGTCGCGTCTGAAGATCTCGACGAGTTCTCGGCCAGCGTGGCCGGCCTGCTTCGCAGGCGCAGCCGGCGGCTCCTGGCTGGACTGGCGCGTCCGTACCGCTGGTGGCTTGCCCTCGCCGCGGTTCTGATTCTCATTCGGTCGGCCGCGTTTTTGTCCTTGCCTTATCTCGTCGGACTTGGCATCGACAAAGGCGTTCGGCCCGGCACGACCGGGAACTTGAGCACGCTGTACCTCATCGTCGGCGCGCTCTTGCTCGCGATCGCACTCAACGCGCTGGCGAACTTTGCGTTCTTGCGTGTTTCAGGACAGATCGGCGCCAACATGCTGTTCGACCTTCGGCGCACGCTCTTCGCCCACGTGCAGGAGCTTTCGCTTTCCTTCTACGAGCGCTACACGTCAGGCAGGATCATCTCGCGTCTCACCAGCGACATCGACGCGCTCAACGAGCTGCTGTCGACCGGCTTGAACTCCGTCCTCACGTCGACGATCTCGGTGCTCGCCATCACCGTGATCCTTCTGCGATTGGACGTCCGGCTTGGGATGGTGACGCTGGTCGCGATGCCCATCGTGGTCGCACTGACCTACTGGTTCCGCAGCAACTCCGGTCGGGCATATCGAGCCGTCCGCCGCGCCATCGTGCTGGTCATCGTCCATTACGTGGAGTCGCTCGGCGGGATCCGCGCGGTGCACGCTTTTCGCCGCGAGCCGCGCAACCAGGAGATCTTCGAGGACGTCGACGCCCGATACCGTGATGCCAACATCTGGTCGAACCGCCTGGTTTCGACGTTCGGACCGGCGATCAACCTCCTGGGCCGTCTCACGACGACATCGGTGCTGCTGTATGGCGGCTACCTGGTCATCCAGGGCCAGCTCACCCTGGGCATCCTCACCGCGTTCGTCCTGTACCTTCGCCAGTTCTTCGACCCGATGCAGGAGCTGTCGCAGTTCTACAACGTCCTCCAGGCGGCGGGCGCCGCGCTTGAAAAGCTTGCCGGGGTGATCGAAGAGGCTCCGACCGTGCCTGAGTCAGTGACGCCGATACGCCTCGATTCCGTCAAAGGGGCGGTGGCGTTCGAGCACGTCACGTTTGCGTACCGCGACAAGCCCGTGCTGCACGACATCGACCTGAACGTGCCGGCGGGCCAGATCGTGGCGCTGGTCGGCGAGACGGGCGCGGGGAAGACGACGATGGCTCGGCTGATCGCGCGGTTCTACGATCCGACGATTGGTCGCGTCACGTTGGACGATGTCGACCTTCGCGACGTGGCGGTGGAAGAGCTGCGGCGGGCGGTGGTCACGGTGACCCAGGAGAGCTTTCTCTTTTCGGGCACGGTCGGCGAGAACCTGCTGTTCGGGCGTCCAGGCGCGACTCGGGACGAGATGGTCGAGGCCGCGAAGGCGATTGGGGCGCACGAGTTCATCTCCGCTATGCCAAACGGATACGACACGGATGTGCGGCGGCGCGGGGTGCGGCTGTCCTCAGGCCAGCGGCAGCTGGTGGCGTTCGCGCGGGCGTTTCTCGCCGACCCGCGGGTGCTGATTCTCGACGAGGCGACCTCTTCGCTGGACCTGCCATCCGAGCGCCTGGTGCAGCGCGCGCTTCGCACGTTGCTTCGCGGCCGGACCGCTGTGATCATCGCGCACCGTCTGTCGACTGTTGAGATCGCGGATCGGGTGCTGGTCGTGGATGCCGGGCGGGTGATCGAAGACGGGCCGCCGTCGGAGCTCAGGGTCGCTGAGGGTCGCTACGGATCGCTGCACCGGCAGTGGCTGGAGTCGCTGGCCTAGCGCCAAGTCCTCGGCCGGCCCCTACGGCCCTTCAGGCCACCTCCCCATAAGTTGCTCTCTGCCATTCGGCCCCTCCGGCCGATGCCCTTCGGGCAGCGGCCACCTCCCCAATGAATGGGGAGGAGTTTTGGCGGAATTGGCATACTGCCTGCATGCCGGCGTTGCAGCGAGCCCTCAGGCGGTGGGACCCCGTGCGGGTTGCCGTCACCGGCCTGGGCGGGGCATGGTTGGTTCTTCTCGTGGGTTACGCGATCGGGGCTGCTACGGTGCGACCCACCAGTGAAGGCATCATCGCGGCCGTCGGGGCGCTGGCGATTGCTGTGAGCGGCTTTCTGTATGCTTGGCGCCCTGGAGCCGGCGGCAGGATCGAATAGCCGGCAAATAGCAGCTCTCAGGTTCCACGGAGTGCCGATGGATTCGCTCCACGCGATTGGTTTCTACGTGTCCTCCGCCCTGGCGGTCTCGGGCGCCTTGCTCGTGGCGCTGCTCCCGGGTACGGGTGCACGCGGCACGGCGCTGGCCGTCGCCGGCGTCGGAATTGCGGGCATATACCTGTCGCTCTCCGCGGGCTTTTCCGCGGCGGTCGCGATCCTCTGCTACGCAAGCTGCGCGTTGCTGCTTTCTGGCCAGCGCTACCGCACCATCGAATCCGCGGTCGGCTCGGTGTGGCGACAGGTGGGCGCAGTCGGGGCGGCGGTGCTGCTCGCGGTGCTGGCATACGCGGCGTTTAACGGCAATTTCAACCATCCTCCCGTCTTTTTTGGGGGCTGGTTCGGCAGCGCAGCGGTGGGTCGCCTCCTCTTTGCGCATGATGCGTTTGCGACTGAAGCGGTTGCCGCGCTGACCGTGGCCGCCCTGGTCGGAGCCACGGCTGCGTGGCGCATCAGAGAACGCGGCAGGTGAGCGCCGGTCTGGTCGGTGTGCTCTTTGTCGCCGCCGCGCTGGTCGCGGTGGGGGCATTCGCCACCACCTGGCGGCGCGACATGACTTCTGCGCTAGCCGGAATCCCGGTCATGTTCGGCGGCGCCGGTGTCGCGTTCGTTGGCGTGGCGCGCTTTGCGGCCGCGCCCGGCCCG
>VBKD01000052.1 GCA_005888075.1 Chloroflexota bacterium | reverse complement strand
CAGTCGCTGAGGCGCATCGCGTTTGGACCACTGAAGCTTGCGCGGTTGAAGGTGGGGGAGTGGCGCGAGCTCGATGAGCGCGAGGTCGCGGCCCTGCGCCGCACCACCGGCCTCGCCATCAGGTGATCGTCACCATCGATGGAGGCGTCGCGTCAGGCAAGTCGGCTGTCGGGCGCCGCGTGGCCGAGAAGCTGGGCCTTCCTTTCGTGGACAGCGGGCTCATGTATCGCGCGATCACCCGCCTCGCGGCGGAGAAGGGCATTGACGCCCAAGATTCCGCCGCCATCACGCAGCTCGCCGAGTCGACCAACGTGCGCATCGACGGTGAACGCGTGTGGGCTGACGGGTACGAGCTGACCGGCGTGATCTATGACACTGATTATGCCGACGCCCTTCCCGTGGTCTCGGCCACGCCAGGCGTTCGCCAGGCACTCGTCGAGCAGCAACGACGCATGGGCGGTTCCGGCGTCGTGATGGCGGGCCGCGATATCGGCACCGTGGTCTTTCCCGACGCTGAGCACAAATTCTTTCTTGTCGCGAGCCTCGACGAGAAGGTCCGCCGCCGCGCGGCGCAGTATGAGCGGAGAGGGGAACGAGTCGACACGGACTCGATGCGAAAGGAGGTCGAGCTCCGCGATCGCGTGGATAGCGAGCGTCCCATCGCACCCCTGCGTCCGGCGCCGGACGCCATCGTCATCGACACCGACCACCTCGACCTCGACCAGGTCGTCGACCGAATAGTCGGGGCCGTGCGCTCGAAGCAGTCGAAATGATGTACGCGTTTCTGCGCGGATTCATGCGCTTCATGACGCGCACGTTCCTGGTCGGGCTGTTCAAGGTCGAAGGGTTGGAGAACGTTCCGAGAACCGGTGCTCTGCTCGTCTGCCCGAACCATTCGGCGACGCTTGATCCGCCCATGGTCCCGGCGTTTCTTCCGCGCGACGACACGTGGAGCATGGCCAAGTACGAGTACTTCCGGAAGCCTCACCTGCGCTGGTTGTTCAACGCGTACCAAGCATTCCCCGTGGTGCGGCACACAGCCGACCGCACCGCTTTGCGCCGCTCGTTCGACCTCCTGCGATCAGGCCAGGCGCTGATCGTCTATGCGGAAGGGACTCGCGTCGACAGCGGCGTGCTCGCCGCGCCCGAGCCGGGTGCGGGCTTCATCGCGCTGAGGGCGCAGTGTCCCGTGCTGCCCGTCGCACTCACAGGGACGCGTGAGTGCATGCCGAAGGGGACCATCTGGCCGCGCCGCGTCCCGGTCACCATCCGGTTCGGCAAGCCGTTCATGATCCTGCAGCGGCGGCCGACCGGCGAGCGGGTGACGCACGCGGAGGCGGCCGACGCGATCATGCCTTCGCGTTAGAGAATTCCGCATCTTGGGCGCCAAACGGGCCTTGGCGGAGGTGCCCCGGAAGCGCTACCCGATCGCGGGTCGCGCCCAGTCGTCTTCGACCAGGCTGCCGAGCGCGGGGTTGAAGCAGGCGTCGAACGCCTCCTTCAGAGATTGGGGTGTGAGACGCGGCGGCTGCTGGCGATAATTCGCAAGGTCGACCAGGCGCGCGACGAGCGCACGCGGGTGCGAGCCGCGCAGCGGCTTCTTGCCGTAGAGATTGCTGAGCAGGTATCCGATGGCCTTGTCATCCCACGGCACGCCTTGCCTGTCGCACTCGTAGCGGAGGATGCGTCCGAACGATTCGGGTGTGGGGTTGCCGACCCCGATCTTGTAAGCCATGCGCCGCAGGAAGGCTTCGTCCACGAGCTCCGTGGGCGACAGGTTGGTTGAAAAGACGACCTGGCAGAGGAAGGGCAGCTCGATCTTGCGGCCGGAGGCCGACAGGTCGAGGTAGTCGATCTTCTTCTCCATCGGGACGATGAACCGGTTGAGGAGCCGCATGGGCGGGACCTCCTGCCGGCCGAAGTCGTCGATGACGAACACGCCGGCGTTGGCCTTCCACTGGAGCGGCGCTTCGTAGTAGCGGTTCTGTGGGTCGTAGGTCAGGTCCAGCTGCTGGAGCTTCAGCTCACCACCAGCGGTCACCACAGGGCGCTCGACCTTGACCAGGCGGCGGTCAACCGGCTGCTCGCCCTCGGCGACCTTGTGATAGACGGGGTCGATCACGCGGATGATCTCGTCACCGATCGCGACCGCGTGCGGGATCTCGATCGGCGCGCCCATCAAAAGGGCCATGCGCTCGGTGATCGTGCTCTTGCCGTTGCCAGGCGCCCCGAAGATGAACAGCGACGCGCGCGACACCATCGCGCCGCCGATCTGGTCGATCACATGCTGCTCGAGCTCCAGCTCGCCGAGCGCCTTCTTCAGCAGCTGGTCGTTGACGAACGCTTTTCCACCCACCTGCGATCGGATCAGACCCAGGTAGTCATCGAAGCTCACGGGACACGGACCGAGATACCGCGTCTGGACCGAAGATTCGAGACCCCACGAGTGTCCATGAGCTGGTTCTTCTCGAACTCTTCGATGATGGGGGCGAAGGTCTCGAAGGGCAGACCCAGGCGCTGCTCGAGCGCGGCGCCCGTCAGCTGGTCGGCGAAGGCCAGCGTCCGCAGCAGAAGGCTGGCGACCAGGTCGCGCCGGACGTGGAGGTCTTCAATGCGTTTCGGAGCCTCAATCGCCCCAGTTACCATCGGCCGCACATATTACAGCCGGGGCTCACATTCGAAGCCGGGTTCCGCGAGCACCCGTAGAATCCCCAGCAGCCTTGCCGGAATACGCAGCGCTGGACCTCGAGACGACCGGTCTCGACCCGGCCCGAGATCGAGTCATCGAGATCGGCGCCGTCGCCTTCACCTCTGAACAAGTCACCTCCACGCTGGAGCAGCTTGTCGATCCTGGGCGCGCGGTCCCGGAAACCGTGCTCCGGCTGACCGGTATCAGACCAGAGGAATTGCGTGGCGCCGCGGACCCGGAGGTTGCGTTGCGCCGGCTCGCGGACTTCTTGCGCGGGCGGCAACCGGTCGGCCATGGGGCCCGGCTCGATGTCGAGTTTCTCACCGCGGCCGGCCTGTGGGATGAATCGCAGGACATCCTCGACACGCTCGACGTGGCTCGCATCCTGCTCCCGGGAGCGGGCAGCCACAGCCTTCCTCTCCTGTCGACCGAGATGGGCTTCACCCAACCGCGGCCGCACCGGGCGCTGGATGACGCGGACGCCACACGCCAGCTGCTGCTGCGGTTGCGCGAGGAGGCGATCGCGCTCGACGAAAGATTGAAGGAATCGGTGCTTGCGCTGGTCGCGCCTTACGTGTGGCCGGTGGCGCGCTTCTTTGCCGAGGCTTTGACCGCACCGAATCCGCTGCCCGAACCGATCGACACGGTGCGCGTGGATTCGCCCCCGCACCGAACGGCAGTCGAAGCTCCGCCCGACGATCCGCGCCAGGTCGCCGCAATGCTCGGCCCAGACGGCCCGCTCGCGGGGTTGCTGCCCGGTTACGAGCATCGCGAGTCCCAGATGGAGATGCTGCTGGCGGTGGCGCAGATCCAGGCCCGCGGCGGCACCCTGGTGGTGGAGGCGGGCACGGGGACCGGCAAGAGCCTTGCGTACCTCTTGCCATCGATCGCGCGCGCGGTAAGCCACCGCGAGCGCGTCGTCGTCTCCACCAACACCCACACGCTGCAGGAGCAGCTGATGGCCAAGGATCTGCCGGCCCTGCGCGAATGGCTGCCCTGGGACTTCAAGGCGGTCTTGCTGAAAGGGCGATCCAACTACGTCTCGCTGCGCCGCTGGCGGCGTTATCTCGCCGAGCCCTGCGAGGACGCGGACGAGCTTCGCTTCAAGCTGAAGGTCTTGATCTGGCTGCACACGACGGTCAGCGGCGATCGCTCGGAGCTGCGGCTGTACGGGCGCGAAGAGGTCATGTGGAACCAGATCGCTAGCGATCCACTCGACTGCGTGGGCATCAACTGCACGAAGGAAGACTGCTATGTACATCGGGCTCGCGCCGAAGCCGAGGCCGCGGACCTGGTCGTTGTCAACCACGCGCTGCTGCTGGCCGACGCCGAGGTGGGAGGCGGCCTGCTGCCCGAGTACGACCATCTCGTGATCGATGAAGCCCATCACCTGGAGGAGGCTGCGACCCGCGGGCTGCGTCAGGAGGTGGACGGCCCGGGGCTGGTCGCGCTGATCGACCGGCTGGCCCGCCACGAGGGTGCCCGCACCGATGGTCTACTCGATGAGCTCCGGCATCAGCCACACCTCGGAGCGTCGGGCGATGTTTTCGCTGAGGCGATCCCGGCGAGCCTCACCACAGCAGGTCGGGTGCACGAATTTTTCAGCCTCGCCGACGCGTGGGTCGTGGCGCGGATGGGAGACACGGATCGCAGAGACGAGTCGCTACGTCTGACCGCCACCCTTCGCGAAGTCGAGAGCTGGGCCTCGGTCAAGCAGAGCGGCGAGAACGCGGTGACGGCGCTGGCGGCGCTCGACGCGACGCTTCGCAAGGCGGTGGCGGGCGTGCGCGACTGGCTCGGCGGCGCCGAGCCCGACCAGGGGATCCGCGAGCTCGAGATGATCCGTGGCCGGTTGCAGGCCGCACAGGATCTCCTGGACGAGGCACTCCTCTCCCCGGACGGCAACCGCGTGTACTGGTTCACGCCCCTTGCGCGCAACGAAAACCTTGTGCTCAGGGCGGCGCCGATCAACGTCGGCTCGCTGCTGCGCGAACGCGTATACGCGGAGAGGCGATCCACCGTTTTCACGTCCGCCACGCTCGCGGTGGGTGGCAGCTTCGACTACTTCCGTTCGCGAGTCGGCCTCAGCCCCGGAATCGAGGAGCTCATCCTGCCGTCGCATTTCGACTACTACCACCAGGCGCTGGTATGCCTACCGACCGACCTTCCGATGCCGGAGCACGAGGCATTCGACTCCGCTGTCGAGGAAGTCATCGCCGCACTCGCGCGGCGCGTCGGAGGACGCACGCTCGCGCTGTTCACCTCGCACCGCCAGCTGCGCGACGTGCACGCGGCGCTGCGGCAAAGGGTTGACCTCGACGATGTGCTGATCCTGGGCCAGGGAATCGACGGACAGCGCCGCCAGCTGCTCAAGACGTTCCAGGAGTCTGAGCGGCCGCTGCTGCTCGGCACGTCCAGCTTTTGGGAGGGCATCGACATTCCGGGCGAGCGACTGAGCTGCGTGATCATGGTGCGCCTGCCATTTCCCGTGCCGACCGATCCGATCTACGCGGCCCGGGCGGAGCGTGTCCGCGATCCGTTCGCGCAGCTGGCACTGCCCCAGGCCGCGTTGAGACTCAAGCAGGGTTTCGGTCGCTTGATCCGCCGCACGACCGACCGTGGCGCGGTGGTGATCCTCGACAACCGCATCCTGGGCCGCGACTACGGCAAGGCCTTCCTGGATGTGCTGCCGCCGGCCTCGCGGTTCGTCGGCCCGGCGTCAGAGATCGCGGACCAGGTAGGTGCCTGGTTAGAAATCACCTCCCCCCTGGCAGGTGAGGTCGGCCAGATCAGACCCCCAAATTGACACCTCCCCGCTCGCCGGGGAGGTCGGCCGGCCGGGCCTTCGGCAGGGAATTAACACCTCCCCACTCGTTGGGGAGGTCGGCCGGCCGGAGGCCGGCCGGGTGGGGACGCCCAGCTGGCAGGTAGACGGTGAGCAAATTGTTTGTCGTCGCGACCCCGATCGGCAACCTCGAGGACGTCAGCCCCAGGGCGATACGTGTGCTTGGTGAGGTGGGCGCGATCGCGGCCGAGGACACGCGGGTGACCTCGAGGCTTCTCGCGCGGCACGGCATCCGGAAGCCGCTGCTGAGCTATCGAGCCCCGGTGGAGCGGCGCGGGCTGCCGCGGGTGATGGCGGCTCTGGACGAATCCGACGTGGCGCTGGTCAGCGACGCCGGGACGCCGACCCTCTCCGATCCGGGCCAGGCATTGGTGACCGCGGCCTGGGCGGCCGGCCACACCGTCGTGCCCATACCCGGCCCAAGCTCCGTCACGGCCGCGCTCTCAGTCGCGGGGTACGGCGGGCCGGGTTTCACCTTCGCCGGCTACCTGCCACGCAAGCCAGGGGAGATGCGGCGGTGGCTCGAATCGCTGATCGGTGACCCACGCCCTGCGGTGGCATTTGAATCGCCGTTTCGCATCCGCAAGTCGCTCGAGCGCATCGCGGAATCGTTGCCCGATCGCAGCCTCACCGTGACCCGCGAGCTCACCAAGATTCATGAGGAAGTCTTGCGCGGGACCGCTGCCGAGGTGCTCGAGGCTCTAGGTGACCGGACGCGCGGCGAGTTTACGCTTGTGATCTCAGGTGCCTGAACAGAGAACGGTCCTCGTTGCTCCGGCGTGGCCGTATGCGAACGGCCCGCGGCACATCGGCCACGTGGCCGGCTTCGCCGTGCCCGCGGATGTGCTGGCCCGATTCGAACGGCTGCGAGGATCGCGGGTCCTCATGGCAAGCGGCACCGATGAACACGGGACGCCGATCACCTACGAATCCGACAAGCAAGGCGTCGCGCCGCGCGAGTTCGTCGACCGCAACAACGCGGTGATCGTCGAGGACCTTCGCCGCCTTGGCATGACTTACGACATCTTCACCAGGACGACGACCGCGAACCATTACCGGGTCACGCAGGACCTGTTTCTCAGGCTCTATGAGAAGGGCTACCTCGTCAAGAAGACGCAGATGGGGGCGTTCGATCCGGAATCGGGTCGGACTCTGCCCGACCGCTACATCGAAGGGAAATGTCCGATCTGTGGTTACCCCGAGGCGAGAGGTGACCAGTGCGACAACTGCGGGAACCAGCTCGACCCGATCGACCTGATCAATCCGCATCAACGCGGCAGCGACAAGCCGGTCGAGTTTCGCGAGACGGAGCACTTCTTCTTCGACCTGCCGGCATTGGGCGACCAGTTGAAGGAATGGATCGAGAAGCACGACAACTGGAGACCCAACGTGCGCAAGTACTCGCTCGAGTTCGTACGGAACCTCAAGCCCCGGGCGATCACTCGCGACCTCGATTGGGGCGTGCCGGTGCCGCTCCCGGGTTGGGAGGACAACCCGCACAAGAAGATCTACGTCTGGTTCGACGCCGTGATCGGCTACCTGTCTGCCTCTATCGAGTGGGCCATCCAGCGCGGCAAACCCGAAGTGTGGAAGGACTGGTGGCAAAACAAGGACGCATGGCATTACTACGTGATGGGCAAGGACAACATCACCTTCCACACCGTGCTGTGGCCGGCGATCCTGATGGGCGTCGGGGACCTGGACCTGCCCGACGAGATCGTCGCCAGCGAGTACCTGAACATGAGCGGCAAGAAATTCTCGACCAGCCGCGGGCAGGTCATTTACGTGCGCGACATGCTCGACCGCTACGACCCCGACGCGCTCCGCTACTACCTGATGATCGCGGGTCCGGAGAACCAGGACACAGACTTCACGTGGTCGGAGTTCGTCCGGCGCAACAACGATGAGCTCGTCGCCACGTGGGGCAACCTCGTGCACCGGACGCTGGTCAACGCACATCGCAACTTTGGCGCGGTTCCCGAAGCGGGCGACCTGACGGCCGCGGACCAAGCTTTGATCAAAGACGTCGAGACGGCGCTCGACGACGTCGCGCAACAGCTCCAGGAGGCGCGGTTCCAGAACGCGCTGAAGCTCGCGATGACGACGGCCGCGAAGGTCAACGTGTACCTGGGCACCGAACAGCCGTGGCACACGATCAAGACGGACAGGGCGCGTGCGGGCACCGTGCTCTACGTGGCGCTGCGCTGCGTCGACAACCTAAAGACCATGCTCACGCCGTTCCTGCCCTTTTCCTCACAGCGGCTTCACCGCTCGCTCGGCTACGACGACGTGATCGCTCCCCAGCCGGAGGTGCGTCAGCACTCCGAGGACGGCGACTCGCACACCGTGATCACCGGCGATTATCCGATCGCCAATCGGTGGCTTCCCTCTCAGCTGGAGCCGGGAACCAAGCTGCCGCCGCCGGAAGCACTGTTCAAACGGCTGGATGAGGTGGTCGAGGAGGAGCAGGCCGCATCTTCGTAGACACTCATCTCCACCTCGAGGAGCTCGGTGACGCCGCCGAGGTCGTGGAGCAAGCGGTGTCTGCGGGGGTGACACGCCTGGTCGCGATGGGAGTCGACCTCGAGCGCAGCCGGGGTGCGGTCGCCTGCGCGCATCGCTATGAAGAGGTGTTCGCGGCCGTCGGACATCACCCGCTCGAGGAGGGGGAGCCGGATGTGGATGCTCTCCGCGAGCTGGCGAAGGATGACATGGTCGTGGCGGTCGGTGAGATCGGCCTGGACTTCGAGCACATCGGGGGTCCGGAGCGGGACCGCCAGCTGCAACGGCTACAAGAGATGTTCTCCATCGCCACGGACATGGATCTTCCCGTTTCGATTCATAACCGCGGAGCCGAAGCCGAGCTCGTCGCGGCCATCTCTGCACATCCCGGTATCCGCGGCGTGATGCACTACTTCGCGCTTGGGTGGGACTGGGCCGAGACGTTTCTCGACCTCGGTTTCTACCTCTCGTTTGCGGGACTCGTCACCCGCCCAAGCCGGCAGGTGCTGCGCGAAGTGGTCACACTCTGCCCGGCGGACCGGCTGCTCCTCGAGACTGACTCGCCCTACGGCAACGCGCAGAAAAGAATGGGCGTGGCGAACCGTCCGGCGTACCTCGTGGACACAGCCGAGCTCGTCGCGGAGCTGCGCGGCATCAGTGTCCCCGAGCTGGGGGAACTCGAGGGCGCCAATGCTCGAGCGCTCTTCCGAAAGTTGCAGTGATCGACCCGGCGGACGCCCATCAGCTGGACACGCTTCTGCGCCGGCACAGCATCGAGCTCGATTACCGGTTGGGGCAGAACTTTCTCATCGACCCGTCCATGCGCGATGCGATCGCCGAAGCCGCCGGCACGACACCGGACGACGAGGTGCTGGAGGTCGGGTCGGGCGTCGGGACTCTGACCATCGCGCTGGCGCCGCGCTGCCGCAAGCTGGTCGCGGTCGAGCTGGACCGGCACCTCATCCCACTGTTGCGCGATGTCCTGCTGGGCCACGAGAACGTCGAGATCGTGCGGTCGGACATCCTTCAGCTCGACCTCGCCGCCATGTTTCCCAACGGAGGAGAGGTCATCGCGGGCAACATCCCCTACAACGTGACGGGCGCCTTGATCCGCAAGCTGCTCGACCATCCGCCTCGACCGAAACGGCTCTCGCTCGTGGTGCAGAAGGAAGTGGCGGAGCGGTGGACGGCGATCAGCGGCGCGAGCCTCGCCACGGTTGCGGTCCAGGTGTACGCCGAGGCTCGGATGGTGTTCACGATTCCCGGCGATTCATTCATGCCGCCTCCTCGCGTCGATTCCGCCCTGGTCACGCTCGACGTACGCGAAAGGCCCGCTGTCGACGTCGACAACATGGATGCATTCTTTCGACTGGTTGAGGCTGTCTTCCAATTCCGGCGCAAGCAGCTCGGAGGCGCGTTGGGGCGAATCGAAGGGGTCTCGAGCACCGATGCGGGCAAGCGTCTTTCCGGACTCGGAATCGATCCCGAGAGACGTCCTCAAACGCTGACTCTGCCCGAATGGGAAACTGTCTACGGCGCATTCAATCGCAGGATTGATCGTTAACCTCTAGCGATCGTGGAACCCATCAGGCTGCCGGTCGAAGGTCCCGGCGGCTTTCACACGGTGCTCCAGCACACCGCTTTCAGGAACATCTGGTTCGCGCAGCTGGCCGCGCAGCTGGCGGACAAGTTCCTCCTGTTTT
>VBKD01000245.1 GCA_005888075.1 Chloroflexota bacterium | reverse complement strand
GTTTACTTGCTTGTGCAACTGTCGGGAGGAAGCAGTTATTCGACCTTACGACGCGGGTTTCCTCAGCCGCACGAGGATCGAGGACCCCGCGATGCTCGCCACGACCGCTCCGATCAGCCCCTCGCTGACCGCGCTCGAGATCAATCCGCCGCCCAGGGCGAGACCACCCAGCACATAGCTGAACTCGCCGACCTGACCCAGCCCGACCGCGACCTGGAGCGGCCTCGCTCCGAGCCTGGCAAGCCTGGCCATGGCCCAGACCACCACCACCTTTCCGACCACCACTAGGCCGAGAAAGAGCAGCAGCCAGGGCAAGGCCAGGCCCGCTTTACCGGGGTCGATGAGAGTCCCCAGGGCCACGAAGAACATCACGGCGAAGACGTCCCGAAACGGCAGCAGCCGCTGTCGCGCCTCGGCCGCGACGGGGCTCTCGGTGGTCGCCAGGCCCGCGACGAAGGCCGCCAGGGCGAGAGGGATACCGAAAAACAGGGAACGGACACCGGCAAGCACCAGGCCGCTCGCGACTGAGAGGAGAAGGAAGAGATCGTGATCGGCCAGCAGCCGCCGCAAGAGCCATGGGAGGACGAACGCGGCGATCGCAGCGATTGCGGCGAACGCGAGAACCTGGACGATTGCAATCAGCCCGGATCGACCGCCGAGCCCGACGACGACGACAAGAACAAGCGCTGCGCTCACGCCGACCAGGTCCTGGATCACGCTCCAGCCAAGCAGCACCTCATCCGTGCGCGGGTCGGTCGTACGGCGGCGGCTGCGCGTGATGTTTACGACCACGACGCTCGAGGACATGGCGATGGAAAGCCCGATCAAAGCCGCTCCCGGAAGACGCATGCCAAACGCGAGACACGCGGCGGCGCTGATCGCCCAGGTGATCAGCACCTGAAGCGGTGATAGGAGCAGAAGTCGGCGGCCTTCGCGCGCCAGCTGGTGCGGATTGAGCTCGATGCCGACCTCGAACAGAAGAAGTACGACGCCAGGGTCGGCCAGGATCGACAGCTGTTGACGGTTCGCGACGTAGCCGGGGGTGAATGGGGACACGGCCACACCGACCAGCAGGTACCCGATGACGGCCGGAAGTCCGAGGTTGCGCGCCAGCTTGCCGGCCAGAGCCGCCACGAGGAGCAGGGAACCCAGCTCGAGGATCGCCGGTGCTGTGTGGTCCACTGGCGCGAGAATATCGCCCACCTGAATGACAACGCTGAATTGGAAGCCCGCGCGATCGCCTGAGCGCGTGCCGCTGGAGGGCAAGACGGTTCGTCTCGAGCCGGTCGACCCTGCACGTCACGCCGCGCAGCTGTTCGCGGCGGCCCGAGGAGCCGACTCGATCTGGGACTACCTCGCGTACGGGCCCTTTGCAAGCCAGGAGGCGTTCACACACTGGCTCGAGGACCGCGCCTCATCAAACGATCCGCTGTTCTTTGCGGTCGTGGATCGGGCGGACGATGTCGCTCGGGGCATGGCCAGCTTCATGCGGATGGCGCCCGAGCACGGGGTCATCGAGATTGGACACATCTGGTTTGCTCCGGCGCTGCAGCGAACACGGCAGGCGACCGAAGCGATCTACCTGATGTCCCGGCATGCATTCGACGACCTCGGAAACCGCCGTCTCGAGTGGAAGACCGACTCGCTCAACGAGGCATCGAGGCGGGCGGCGGACCGGTTTGGCTTCACGTTCGAGGGCATCTTCCGCCAGCACATGGTGATCAAGGACCGCAACCGGGACACAGCGCCGCAGCCTGTCTGAGATCCGGACCGAGCTGACTCGGCGATTGGCCTGATCGCGTGTTTCGTGGGGTTCTCTGGCGCGACTCGGATTTCCTGAAGCTCTGGATCGGCCAGACCGCGAGCGCCAGCGGCGCGGCCATCACTTCGCTTGCGCTGCCCACGGCCGCGATCCTCGGACTGCACGCGGGCCCGTTCGAGGTGGGCCTGCTCGTCGCGTTCCAGCGCCTGCCTTTCTTGTTTCTCACCCTGTTCGCCGGCGCGCTGCTCGATCGCATACGGCGCCGGCCGGTGATGATCGCCTGCGATATCGGGCGAGGCATCGTGCTCGCCGCGATTCCGGTGGCGGCTTTCGGGTCGTTGCTGTCGATGCCGGAGCTCTACGCCGCCGCCCTGCTGCTTGGCGTGTTCACCGTGTTCTTCGACATCGGGGTGCTGTCCTTCCTGCCCGGCTTGATCGGCCGCGAGCAGCTTTCTGAGGGATACAACAAGCTCGACACCAGCTTCTCGATCGCCAACCTCATCGGTCCGGGCCTCGGTGGCTTGCTGATCCAGGCTCTGACCGCTCCGGTTGCGCTGCTCGCCAACTCCGCGACCTATCTGTTATCGGCCGCGACCCTGGCGTTGATCAGGCGCCCTGAACCGGCGATGGAGGTTCGCGAAGGCGTGAGCATCAGGCGCATCGCCGCCGAGATCGGTGAGGGCTTGACCTGGGTGTTCCGGCATGCGGTACTGCGGAGCCAGCTGCTTGGGTTGACGGTTGCTTTCTTCGGCTTCCTGATGACCGCTCCGCTGATCCTGGTTTTCGCGTACCGGACCCTTCACTTCTCGCCGGCGCTGATGGGGACCATATTGGCCGCCGAGGGCGTGAGCAGCCTCGCCGGCCTGTGGGCCTCATCGGCCGTGGTGCGCCGGCTGGGCCTGGGTCGGACGATCTGGGTCACGCAGGTGCTGACGGCGGGCGCGCTGCTCGCCGTCCCGCTGGCCCAGCTGGGACTGCCGGTTCTCGTGATGGCGGCGACAATGATCGTCACCGGGTTTTCGGCGAGCATCCAGGACCTCAACCAGGTCACGATCCGCCAGGTCCTGACTCCCGACCGGCTGCAGGGCCGGATGAATGCGACCTTCCGGCTGTTCTTCTGGGGCAGCTGGCCGGTGGCGAGCTTCGTCGGTGGCTTTCTCGGCGATCGTCTGGGGCCGAGCACCGCGATCGTCATCGGGGGGCTGATCGCCCTCGCCGCGGCGCTCGCGATCGCCCTGAGCGCGCTGGGTAGGCTCCCTCAGAGATCGGTCGCCGCGGTGACGTGAATTTAGATTCGTTCCCGGCGGTTGAGTAAGTTGATATGGCAGCAACCAAGCAAGAGATCGACACAGCACTTCAGCGAGGCCAGACCATCGACATCACCACGACCGGCCGCCGCAGCGGCAAGCCGAGAAGGCTGGAGATCGTCTCCCACAACATCGGAGGCCGGATCTACATCAGCGGGGCGCCTTCGACAAGGCGGCGAAGCTGGCTCGCCAACCTCGACTCAAATCCCCATTTCACCTTTCACCTCAAGGGCAGAGTCAGGGCCGACCTCCCGGCCATAGCTCGAGTCATCGAAGACGAGACGGAGCGGCGAGCAATCCTCCCCCACGTAGCCAGGGAGTGGGGCCGAAAGGACATCGAAACGATGGTCCGCTACAGCCCCCTAATCGAAGTCACGTTCGAGTAGCGAGCTGCGTGCAATGTGATTCCGCACCTCTGGCGCCAAACGTGCGGAATCCGGCAGGCGAAGCGTGCGTGTGGCGCCAAACGTGCGGAATTGGCCTCTAAGAAAAAAGCGCCGCCTGGTGTCAGACGGCGCTTTCGAGGGGCCCGTTTAGCTGCAGCCTGTGGTGGCTCCGCAGTTCATGCACTTGTAGCAGGAGCCTGAGCGCACCGTGATCGCTCCGCAATCCGCGCAGGCGGGTGCGTCTCCCGTGTTGACGAAGGCGAGCTTCTGGATGGGGCTGCCCGTCGTCGGCGCCGCGACCAGCTTGTACTCGGTCGTCGGCTTGGGATCGGATATCGGTGCGGGCTCATCGCGACGCACGATACCGACCTCGTCCTGCTCCTCGACGGGCAGGAAGTGGCTCGCCATCCACCGAAAGATGTAG
>VBKD01000051.1 GCA_005888075.1 Chloroflexota bacterium | reverse complement strand
CGCCGGTGTCGGGCTGGCCGTCGGCCTGGTGGCGGCGTTCCTCGGGGTCCTGGTGCTGGTTTCCATCGTGGTCGTCGTGATCCTGCTCACAATGTCCAACCAGATCGGCAACGTCTTCTCCAACGTCGCGGCAGCTCTGGCCAGCAGCCCGAGCCCCTGAACCAGGCCCGCTGACCGCCGCATAGGGCGCACCAAACCGTGGTCGGGCACAATTTGTTGTGCCAGACTGGCCGCTGCACAGCATGCCGAGACCGGACAATTGGCCCCGAACCATCCTCCACGTCGACCTCGACGCCTTCTACACGTCCGTCCACCAGCGCGACGATCCCAAGCTCCAGGGCGTGCCGGTGGCCGTCGCCGGACGATCCCGGCGTGCGGTCGTCATGGGAGCGTCCTACGAGGCGCGCGCGTATGGCGTCCGTTCCGCCATGCCGCTGCACGAGGCCCTGCAGCTGTGCCCTCAACTGGCGGTGATCGCGCCGGATGGCGCTAGGTACCGGGAGGCCAGCCGGCTCGGGCACCAGATCTTCCGGCGCTTCACCTCGCCCGAGCTGGTCGAGGCCGTCGCGCTCGACGAGGCCTACCTCGACGTCACGGCCAGGACGCGCCATGGGACCTCCACCGCCGAGGAGGTCGCCCGCCGCATCAAGTTCCAGGTCCACACCGAGGTGGGCCTGACGGCGTCAGTCGGCGCAGCCACCTCCAAGCTCGTGGCCAAGGTCGCCAGCGGCACCCGAAAGCCTGACGGCCTGGTCCTCGTGCCACCCGGCGCCGAAGCCGACTTTCTCGCCCCCCTGCCCATCGGTGTCATCCCCGGCTTGGGTCCGAAGACCGAAGAGCGGCTTCACGCCATGGGCCTGCGCACCGTCGGCGCGCTGGCCGCGTATGAGACGCAGCGCCTGGTCCAGGCACTGGGCGTCGGTGGCGCGGTGCTGCAGCGCCTCGCGCAGGGTCGTGACCGCGCGCCTGTCGACGGGAGCAAGCCGGCCAAGACCATCTCCGCCGAGACCACGTTCGAGACCGACGTCAGCGACCGGGGCCAGCTGGAGCAGGCATTGCGCGACCTGACCGACCGCGTCGCCGAACGCCTGAAGAGCGAGGGCGTGCGAGCCCGGACCATCTATGTCAAGTTGAAGCTGCCCGACTTCAGCCTGGTGAGCCGCCAGGTGAGCCGGACGAGCCCGACCGACGACGTCGAGACGATCTTCCGCGCGGCGCGCTCGGCCTTGGAGAAGTCACACGTGGAGTCGAGGCCGGTGCGGCTGATCGGCGTTGGCCTGTCTGGGCTGGAGCACCCTGTACCCGACTTGCAGCTAACGCTCTTCGACTAGGCGCCGTCCGGTCGACGATCGGCCGAGGCAGCGCATTCAGCACATCGCCCACGTTCTGCCAGCCGATGGTCTCCCGGGCCCTGGAGATGAGCGCTCGGAAAACCATCGCCGTCGCGCGCGCATCGTCGAGCGCCGCGTGCGCGGGAGTCACGTCCAGGTTCAGCTCCTCGACCAGCCGTGCAAGGCCCGGCGTCTGGCCCTTGGGCAGCTCGAGGACGAGCCGCGCGAGCGCTGACGTGTCGATGATCGGGTGCTCCAGCGGGCTTTCCAGCCCGCGGCCGACAAGCCACGTATCGAAGGCATCGTGGCTGTGCTCCACGAGAACCGCGCCTTGCGCGAAACGAAGGAACGCCCGGCGCGCATCCTTGAACTCGGGTGCGCCGATGAGCATCGAGCGATCGATGTGATGCCGCTTTCGCGCGTATGGGTTGATGGGCGCCCGGCAGTCGACGAGTGTGTCGAAGAAAGACAGCGGGCGGTCGAGGGTGAACCGTTCGGCGCCGATCTCGAGAACCAGGAACGGCGCGTTTCCGGTTGTCTCCACGTCAAGGGCGACGAACTGGGCGTCGACCAGCGGCGTTTGCGGTCCAACCTCGGGGGCATCGACGGCGATCTCGTCCCAGGGCACGGGCTCGGCCGCGCCCCGCGGTTTGAGAAAAACAGGCTTTGGGCTCACCGGGTCAGTGCCAGAGCCCGCCGCACCCAATCCAGCTCGTCGCGCGTGATCGCCCGGAGCAGAAGCGCGGCGACGGAGTACACAAGCACACCTGCCACGATAGGGATGGCGATCGCCAGCCCGTCCAGCTCACGCATCGGAAAGATCGCGACCGCCATCACAAGACCGGCCAGGATCGCCCGCCAGCTCAGCGAGCCGACCGGCACCCGACCGATGTGACGTGCGGTCAGCGTCCAGCCGACCACGCCGAGGACGATCTCGGTGAGCACGGTCGCCCACGCCGCGCCGACGTAGCCGTAAGCGGGGATGAGCGCGAAGTTCAGGGCGAGGTTGGCGACCAAGCTCCAGCCGGCCACCCAGGTGAAGGACGCTTGATGATCGGATGCGTTCAACGCGCCGATGAAGGCGTTGTTGACGAAGGCGGCCGCAAGCGCAAGGGCCAGGATCTGAAACGCAGGTTCAGACTGCGGATACAGCCGCAGCACGTGGTTCAGCGAATGGGCGAGCACGAACATCCCCACGCTTATCGGCCACCCGATCAAGAGGAGCGCTTTGTAGAACCGGTTCAGTGCGTCGAGCAACTCGGTCGGGCGCTCGCGGTGGTAGATCGAAAGCACAGGAAAGACCACCGACAGGAACGTCATCGGAATGAACAGAAGGGCCTCGAACGGTTTGTACGCGGCGCCGTACCAGCCGGCTTCCACGTGCGGACGCAGCGCATAAACGATCGGTTGGTCGATCCGGAAGTACAGGATCGTCAGGACGAATGTCAGCGCGAAGGGCAGCCCCTTCCAGAACCACTCGCGCAGAAGCGGTGTTTCGAAGCGCCATCCGATAAGCGCGATGCGCTTGGCGGCCAGCACGATGCTGAAGTAAACGCAGCTGAATGCGTATTGCGCGGCGTACGCCCAGACGAAGAACGCGACCCCTTGATGCGTCTTGACTCCATAGAAGACAAGCCCGAGCAGCACCACGCTCTCCAGGACGACCGCGATGGCCTCGTACCCGAGCTGCTGCACGGCATAGAGGCCGTTGCGCAGCAGCGTCGAGTAGGACGTGACGACCATGAGCAAAAAGCCGGGCACCAGCAAGCTTTGCAGTCCGAACAGCAGCAGCAGCGCCGCGAGCAGGAAGAAGCTCACCACCGACATCAGCAGCCGGAGCGACATCACGTTCCGCAGGTAGCGCTGGATCTCGCTGTGGCGCCGTGCGCCTTCCCTGACGAAGAGCGTGTTGAAGCCGAGGTCCAGGAAGACGCTGACGATCGCCGAGAAGTTCACCAGGGTGGTGAACGAGCCGTACCGGTCGGCGGGAAGGTAATTGATGATGTAGAGCACGGTCACCAGCGCGACCAGGCGCGCTACGACCTTCGCTCCCAGCACGATCACCGTGTTGCGAAGCGCCCGGGAACCGAGCCCGATGGCGGCAGGCGCCACTGCGGTGGGTGAGTCGTGTTCTGGCAACTCGCTCAATCGTAATCGCGAGCCCCGCTAGACTCCTCGCTCGGATGGATCGGATTCGGGTCCTCAGCGGAATTCGCCCCACCGGGCGGTTTCATCTCGGCAACTACCTCGGCGCGGCCAAGAACTGGGTGGCGCTGCAAGAGGAGCACGAATGCTTCTTCTTCGTCGCGGACTACCACGCCCTGACCACTGAGCCCGACGGCCACAAGGTCGAGGACAAGGTGTTCGACCTCACGTCCGACCTCCTCGCGGTCGGGATCGATCCGCGGCGCAGCGTGGTTTACCAGCAGTCAAAGGTTCCCGAGGTGGCTGAGCTCACGCTGCTCTTGTCCATGGTCACCCCGCTCAGCTGGGTGATGCGAACGCCGGCCTTCAAGGAGAAAGCGAAGCAGCACCCCGACAACGTGAACCTGGGCCTTGTCTCGTACCCAGTTTTGCAGGGCGCGGACATCGTGATCGTCAAAGGCATGGGCGTGCCGGTCGGCAAGGATCAGCTAGCGCACCTGGAGCTGATCCGCGAGGTGGTGCGCAGATTCAACCGTACTTATGCGCCAGTCTTTCCGGAGCCCCGAGCGCTGCTGACCGAGGAGCCGCTCATCAAAGGCACGGACGGCAAGATGCGCATGTCGAAGTCGGTCGGCAACATCGTCGGCGTGACCGACGAGCCTGAGGTCTTGCGCAAGCAGATCCTGAGCATGGTCACGGACGTGAAGCGTGTGTACAAGACGCAGCCCGGCCATCCGCGCACCTGCAACGTGTGCGCCTTCTACAAGTTCTTCTTCGACGACTGGCAGCACTACTGGGACCTATGCAGGAAAGCGCAGATCGGGTGCCACGACAAGAAAAAACTCCTGGCCGAGCGCATCATCGAGACCTTCCGTCCCTTCCGCGAAGCGCGCGCGGAGCTGACCCCTGAGGTGGTCACCAGGATCCTGGATGAAGGCAGCGAGAAAGCACGCATTGTGGCTAGGCAGACCATGGTCGAGGTGCGCCAGGCGGTAGGGCTCCCCGCGTACAGCTAAGTTTCCAGAATCCTTAACATTTGAGCGGAATGGGAGAGGCTTATGCGCCGAGAAGGGTCTTCACGCGGCGCACTTTTCTCGGCTGGTGGCTCGCAAGCCTGTTGACCGCGACCGTGCTCACTGGAGGGGCACCGCTGCTCATTTACCTCTGGCCCGCGCCACCCAAGGGTCAGAAGAAAACCAGCATCGCGGTTTCAATCCAACAGGCGATTGACCAGATGCCAAGTGGCACCGCGGTCAAGTTCAACTCGCCAACCAGCCCGAACTCGGCTTTCATCATGGCCGACGGCGGCGGAGACAACGCCACGGGCGAGCTGGCGTTCGGCGGTTTCGTATCGAAGGACGAGGCGGGCAAGGTGCAGGTGTTCGCGCAGAACTGCTCGCACCTCGGATGCTCGGTCGCGTTCAATGCGACCGACAAGACGCTTGATTGCCCGTGCCACGGGTCGCGATTCCACCTCAACGGAACGGTTCTCCATGGCCCGGCCGTGTACCCACTGGCGCACCTAAGCTGGAAGCAAGGAGACAGCCCAACAACGATCCAGGTCGAAGGCATCGTCCTCGGCTTTTAGGTAAGAGAGATGGCAGTCCCGCACCCTCGCGACATCCAGAGCGCCGTCGTGAACTGGCTCGACGAACGCTATCCGTTCACGAAAGCCGTCGACGAAGCGCTTTACCAGCGCGTGCCGAACTTCGCCAACGCCTTCTACTACTGCTTCGGCGGGATGGTCTTCATCCTCATCGTGTTCCAGCTCCTGACGGGCGTGCTGCTGGCGCTGTACTACATCCCGGACGCGACCGGCAACCCCGCCCCCGCCTACCAGAGCGTGCAGTTCATCCAGTCGAACGTCTTCCTCGGCTGGCTCATCCGCGGCGTCCATTTCTGGGCCGCCAACCTGCTGATCATCATGGTTCTCATTCACATGTCACGCGTGTACTGGACTGGGTCCTACCGCGCGCCCCGAGAGCTCAACTGGATGGTCGGCACGCTCATGCTGTTCATCATCCTGGGCCTCGCGCTGACCGGCTACCTGCTGCCCTGGGACAACAAGGCCTACTTCGCGAGTGAGGTGACGATCAAGATCATCGGCGGGGTCCCGCCGCCCCAGCTTGGGGCGTTCATCCGCGAGATCATCCAGGGTGGCCCGGTGGTCGGTCCCCCGACACTCCAGCGCTTCTTCACGGTGCACATCTTCGTGTTTCCAGCAATCATCGTGCTGTTGATGTACGTTCATTTCAGGTTCATTCGCGCCCATGGCATCTCGGAGCCGATGTGAGCAAGCAGGACTTTAGAAAGGACGGACCCGGGGCGGCCCTCGCCACCAAAGAGGTGACGCTGGTCGAGCTGGACGGACACGTCGGGCACACCCTGGAGCCGGAATGGAAGCGGCTGCCGGTCGGACCGGACCACATCCTGTATCCGGTGGTGGTCGGGCTGGCCCTCTTCCCGATCCTCATGGGAGACGCCGGGCACCACCTCGCGGACGATATGCCGGACGAGGACACACACCCCTTCTTCCCGGACCACTTCTGGCCCTACCCCATCATCGCGGTGATGATGACGATCGCCGTGGGCTTGATGGCGGCGTTCCTGCAGAAGAACATGCAGCTCGAGCCTTCGGCCGACCCGCGCGCCGTCACCATCCCCCGGCCCGACTGGTACTTCCTGTTCCTATTTCAGCTCCTGAAGCTCGGCAACGAGCTCGTGATGTCGGTCATCGTCCCCACTCTCGTCATCGTGCTCCTGCTCATCTTTCCGTTCCTCGACTCGATCATCGGCCCGAGGATCGCCCGCCGGCTGGGCTGGAAGACGTGGCCGGTTCCGGGCCGCAACATCATCACGGGGCTCGTGTGGATCGGAGGCCTCGGGGTGGTCGCGCTCCTGACCCTGTGGGCGCTGGCAGGTCCGACATTCTGCGTCCCATGGCCGCTGACCGGACTGGTCTGCGGAGCCTAGTACCAAACGATCGCTCCCACCCGCGGGGCTTGGTCCCAAACGATCGGCGCCATCCGCGGAGCCTGGTACCAAACGGTCGCTCCCACCCGCGGAGCTTGGTACCAAGAGATCGCCCCCACCCGCCGGCTAAAACCTAGGTTTTAGCCGGCGACCTCCCCATGAATGGGGAGGTGTTTGCTTTCGACAGTCTCGGGCCGCGTCTTCTTTCTTAGGTCCTCGAGTCGTAGAGCTGTTTGGTCAGCTCCAGCTGGGCCAAGTGCTCGCGCGCGTGGCCGTAGTTCGACAGCAGCCACTCGAGGCCTGGTTTGGGTTGCCGGTTGGGCCTCGGCCGCATCTCGGTGAGGTCGGCCGGGGTCACCGCGCCGAGGTGCTCCTCCAGGTCGCGGTCGGCCTGGTCGAGCCACGCCAGCAGCTCCGTTGCGTCGGATTCGATCCCAAACTCCGCCTCGCGATCACGCGCCGACGGCAGCGATCGGATGCACCGAAGAACTTCTGCCTCCCCGGCAAGGCTGTGCGCGACCAGCACCGCGATCGAGTTGGCCTTGGGCAGCGGTCGCCAGTTGAGCGTTCCAGGGTCCAGCCCGCGGACCTGCTCTCGGAACTTTTCGTGGACGGCCCGATAGAGCCCCGCCACCGTCCCGGCAATCGTGCGAGCGCCCGCTTCGTCCAAGCTAGACCTTCTCCGTGATCTTGTACTCGAGGTAGCGGCCCAACAGTAATCGTGTGTGAGCTTCCAGCGCGGGCAGCACGCTCATGACTAGGCCGACCATCGGGTATGCGAAGTACTCGAGGTAGATGGCAGCCTTCTTCCACAACGGCCAGTTCGCCGGCTTGGGCGGGAGCATGCGGATCTCGAAGTAGAGAAAGAAGATCACCGTCGACAGAGCCCCCGAGAGGACGATGCCGGAGTAGGTCCAGAGCGTCTGGCCTATGTCGGTGAGCGAGAAATCGGTGCTCACCCAGATGGGCACGGAAGCGCCGAACAGCAGAAGCAGAGGCAGGAAGATCCAGTTGAGGTGATTCAGGAACAGGTTCATGAACCGCCGGATCCGCAGCCACAGCGGGATCTCGGGGTGCTTGAAGAGGCGGGCCAGGACGTATGGAACGTCCGTGATGCCCCAGGCCCAACGCTTGATCTGGTTGTACTGGCTCATGTGGGTAGACGCGTAATCGCGCGATTGGGGCGAGTCTCCGTACAGGGGCAGCCAGACCGACTTGACCGAGAAGCGCTTGCCGAAGGTGAAGAACGCTTTCCAGTAGAACCGCGAATCCTCGGGGATCACGTCCTTGTCCCAGTAGCCCACCTTGTGCACGAAGTCGAGACTGCATGTGTAGCTGCTGAACGCGACCAGTCGGTGGGGACGCGAGTGCAGGAACATCTGCCACTGCGATGTGCTGGCGGACATGATCCTGACCGCCATGGGCACCTCCCAGATGTTGTTGTGGAACAGCGGCACGGGCTGCCAGATGAGGTAATCGCGTAGCGGCTGGCGCGCGTGGTGCCAGCTGATCCAGCCGAAGTACTCGCGGTGCACGCGATAGTCCGAATCCAGGTCGGTGATGAGGATCTTGCTCAGGTCGTATCCCTCTTCCGTGAGGACTCGAACCATCCATCGCCCACCCCAGTTCATGGCAGCGGATTTGCCGATCACGATGCCCGGCTCGAGGGGATCCTTGATGTGGTAGAAGCCGCCGAGGCGAACGCCGAACTTTTCCTTCAATCGCGCGACGTTCTCCCAGCCGGGCTTATCCGTCTCACGCGTGATGATCCCGACCATCTTCAGGTGGTCCGGATAGTTGGAGTCCACGATCGCCTGCACCGTGCGCTCCAGCACGTGATAAGGCTCCGTGTACGTCGGGATGACGCTCAGGTGGATGTACTGCAGGGGATCGAAGGTTCCGGCCTCCTCATCCAGGCGGCAAAGCTCGAGCCAGTCCTTACGCATGTCGCGGCGCATCTTCAGGAAGGTGCTATAGACACCGGTTACGACGGTGACGGCACGGAAAAGCCAGTACACGTCGAACACCAGGACCGCGGAGGCCACGAACAGGGCGCCGTTGGTAAGGAAGACGAGCGGAATCCAGATCGGCGATGCCATCACGAACCAGGTCACAAGACCCGGTGTCATCTCGAGAAGGCGGGCTCTGCCCTGGCGCATGGCCTGCTCGAAGGCGCTCATCTGGGGCTCGGCTGAGAGGGTGGCCATCGCCCGATTATCCGTGCTCAGGCGCTTGGGAATACTGAGGGGATTGTGGCGCTTCACCTTTACATGGAGAACCTGAATCACTTCGACGGTCCGACTTTCGAGGCTGACGTGCTGCAAGCCAGCGAGCCGGTGGTGGTCGACTTTTATGCCGACTGGTGCCCGCCCTGCAAGATGATGGAGCCGTTCGTGGAGCAGCTCGCCGACGAGTACGCCGGCAAGGTCAAGATCGGCAAGCTCGACACCGACGCCAACCCGGACATCGCCATGCGTTACAGCGTGTCCGGCATTCCGACCCTCGGTTTCTTCCAGGGCGGCAAGCTGGTCGACCGGATGGTCGGCTATCCGGGCGGCGCCGCCCCAATCCGCGACTGGATCAACAAGAACGCGGGTGTAGAAGCCAACTAGCTCCGACCTCTCCCCGCGAAGGGGAGAGGTTCTTTTTCGGCGCCTTTGTCTGGCTTCGGCCCCTCCGGCGCCTTCGGCGCCACCTCCCCATGAATGGGGAGGAGTTTTGTGCTTATTGCCTGAGCTAGTCCTTAAATTTTGGGGCCCGTTTCGGATGCCACGACCAAGGAACACCCCCTTTTCATGGTCGAGGTGCACACACAAGAGCGGCGGCACTTCGTTTGGTCCGCACCATGTCGTGTGAGTCCGGCCTCTGGAAGCATTGGTCGGGTCGGCGCGTGAAAGCCAAGGGGAGGGAACAAGGCTTCGCTGTGCAGCCGGCCTGAGATTTCTTCCTAAGGGGGAATGCCGCTTATGTTTCTCGACGGACTCGTACCCGCGCAGGACTGGCTGAATCCAGGCGACACAGCCTGGCAGCTGACAGCCGCTACGTTCGTGGGCCTGCAAAGCATCCCGGGGTTGGCCATCCTCTACGCGGGGTTGATGAAGCGCAAGTGGTCTCTCAACTCCGCGGTCATGGTCTTTTACGCCTTTGCCGTGACACTCCTG
>VBKD01000050.1 GCA_005888075.1 Chloroflexota bacterium | reverse complement strand
GAGGGGTCGGCGCCGCCCCGGGGGTGACGGTCGGCAAAGCAGTCGTGCTCGAGCGCGTGTCCGGGCGCGATGGAAGGGTCATTCTGCCGGCTGAGCGCCCGCACGAGATCGAGGTTGCGCACGGCGCCCTAGAGCTCGCGGCGACTGAGCTGGACGCCATCGCCTCGCGGCTGCGCGAGGCCGGCCGGAAGGACGAGGCAGACATCGTCGAGACCGGCGTTTTGATGGCTGGCGATCCCGGCCTGGTCTCGCGTGTGGACTCGCTCATCACCGATGGTGGACTTCCCGCTCCTGACGCGCTTCGCCAGGCGGCCGACCACTTCGCCGCTGAGCTGGCCCTGCTGCCGGACCCGATGCTCTCCCAGCGGGCGGACGATCTGCGAAGCCTGGGCCGGCGCGCCGCGGCTCGAGCAGCGGGCGTGCAGACCGGTGCAACCGGCGGCGTTCTGGTCGCCGGCACGCTGGGTCCCGCCGATGTGGCCGAGCTCGGCGCCACGGGCATAGCGCTGGCAGGCGGAGGCGTCACCGCGCACGCCGCCATCGTCGCGCGGTCGCTCGGCGTGCCGATGGTGGTCGGTTTGGGTCCGTCGCTGCTCGACGTGGAGAGCGGGGAAGAGGTCGTTCTCGACGGCGACCAAGGATTGCTCGTGCAACACCCGGAGGCGGGGCGCGTCACCGCGGCCCGCGCCGAGGCCGAGCGGAGGCGACTCGCGAGGCAGAGAGCCGTCGCGGACAGGCTGCAGGCCGCAGTGACCAAGGACGGTCATCGGGTTTGCGTGCTCGCGAACTCGTCCACCGTCGCCGAGACGGTAGAGGGACTCGCTCAGGGCGCTGAAGGCATTGGCCTTCTGCGCACCGAGCTGCTCTTTCTCGACGCGTCCGCATGGCCATCGTTCGAGCAGCAGGTCAACTTTCTGAAGCCGATATTCGCGCAGCTACCAAGCATGACGGCGACGGTTCGGCTCTTCGATTTCGGGGGGGACAAGACGCCCCCGTTTTTACGGGGCGTCACGGCACGTGGTATCGAGCTGCTGCTCGGATATCCGGATGAATTGAGGACTCAACTTGCCGCCATCGTCGAAGCCGGACGTAACGTCAAGCTCAGGCTGCTCGTGCCGATGGTGACGAGCCCAGAACAATTGCGCGCGGTGCGTTCGATGCTGGACTCGGTCCTCGCCGAAGGCCGCGCTTCGCCGGTGCTCGGCTCGATGATCGAGACGCCGGAAGCCGCGTTGCATGCGGCAGAGATAGCGACTCAATCCGACTTTTTCAGCATCGGCACAAACGACCTGACCCAGCTGGTTCTGGGTCTTGACCGCGAACGATCGAAGAGCGCGCCTGTCACCGACGTCCGTGTGCTGCGCCTGATCGATGCCACCACGCGCGCCGCACGTGCCGCACGCATCGTTGTCGATGTCTGCGGCGAGGCCGCCTCGGATGCGGTGGCGATGCCGATCCTCATCGGCCTTGGGGTAGACGAGCTCAGCGCAGCAGCCGCGCGTGTGGGAGAGGTCCGTCAGGCGATCAGAGCGCTCAACTTTGCGACGGCTCGCAAGGACGCCGAGCAGCTACTCGCTGAGGGCAGTCACGCAGGCGGCGAGAGCTTCTAGCGCCGCGGGGGCGTCCTCGCCTTCGGCCTGCAACGTCAGTGTCGTCCCTCCGACCGCGCCCAGTGCCAGGACCGCGAGGATGCTCTTGGCGTCGGCCGTCTTTCCATTGGCGCCGACCGTCAGACGCGACCGAAACTTCATCGCCGTCTTGACGAAGGTCGCCGCGGGTCGGGCGTGCAACGCCACGTTGCCGGGAAGCGTCACCAGCACATCAGAGCTTGCGGGCATCGCGCGCCTCCTCGGCCGCCCGGGCAACGTCGTCCAGCTCCTGACCGGCCGATGACATGACCGCCGCCGCTATCGCGCCCTCGACAAAGGGAGCGTCCACCAGCCGGATGTGTCCGTTGCTGTTCCCGTTCTCGAGGAGATGGCGCACGGTGAGAACTGAGCTCCCAAGGTCCGCCAGCACGACCACGCCCTGCCCCACATCGGCTCTCGCGATCGCGGCGACCACGGTGTCATCCGTGGTGCCCAAAGAACCGTCCGGACCACCGCCCGCGGGTTCGATGCGCACCTCGGCTCCGGCCACCTGGGACGCCAGCGCGGCCAGGCCGTGCGCGAGCTCGAAACTATGGGAGACAAGTACAATGCCGACCAACTCGTTACGCTCCCTGAAAGTGATATCCAAGCCATCTGGCGGAGTTCCGAACGACGCCCGCAGTCTACACTACCGACGACAATTCAGCAATGCCGAATCCTGAAGCGCGCGAAAAGCGCCGTACCAGCATCCAATCCATCGACCGGGCGACGGCCATCTTGAAGCTGCTGGCCAGCGGCCCGCGGAGGCTTGGCGTCAGCGAGCTGGCCGACAGGTTGGGCCTGGCGAGGCCCACGGTCCATGGCTTGCTGCAGACCCTGCAGGCTCACGGATTTGTCGAGCAAGATCGTCACTCCGACAAGTACCAGCTCGGCCCCGGGCTGCTCCAGCTCGGCTATTCCTACCTCGACCTGAACGAGCTTCGCGCACGGTCCATCGGATACGCGGACCGCCTGGCGACGCGCGCCAGTGCCGCGGTACGCGTTGGCGTCATGCACGGCTCGAGCGTCGTGGTTGTGCATCACGTTTTCCGGCCGGATGCGGCTTTCGGTGTCCTGGAGGTCGGTCTCCAGCTGCCGCTCCATGCCAGCGCGCTGGGCAAATCGATCCTTGCTTTTTCGTCCGCCCAGCTCCTTGAAGACGTGATGGCCGAGCCGCTGCCTCGCCTGACCAAGTCGACGCTCAACGAATCCGACCTGCGCCTGGAGCTGAACGTGATTCGCGACGGCGGCATCGCCACCGAACGCGATGAAGCGGTGCTGGGCGAGTCCAGCGCGGCCGCGCCGATCTTCGACCACGGCGGTCACGCGGTGGGAGCGATCGGCGTGGTTGACTCGACCGACAGGATCTTTCCGCATGGCCTGGCGCGAGGCCTGGCCGCTGCAGTGGCCGAAGCCGCGCGTGGCGTTTCGCGCGAGCTCGGCGCGCCTCGCTGGCCTTACGCGGCCGAGGCGTAACTCACCAACAGGTATCTTCTCTCGCGATGGCGACTCCTCCGGTGATCGGTCTTCTCGTCGAGTGCCGGGACGAGCCTGGCGTGCTGTATCGCCTCACCGAAGCGATCTTTCGTCACGGCGCGAACATCACGTACGTCGCCGGAGGTTCCGCTCGCCGCGAGGCTATCGCGGAGATCCAGCTCGAAGTTGCCGGCGCCCCCGACCAAACTCGACTGACCGCCGAGCTCGAGTCGGTGACAGGGGTCACGAAGGTGAGCGTCGTGCCGACCTTTCAGATGATCTACGGCAAGCGGGTGATCGTGATCGGAGGAGGTGCGCAGGTTGGCATGGTGGCGCAGGGCGCCATCTCCGAGGCCGACCGTCACAACATCCGCGGCGAGCGGATCTCAGTCGACACCATCCCGCTTGTCGGCGAGGAGCAGCTGGCGGACGCGGTCAGGGCAGTCGCACGCCTGCACCGCGCCCGCGCGCTCGTGCTGGCCGGGGCGATCATGGGCGGTGACATCACGAACGCGGTGCGCGAGATCCGCGACGCCGGCATCGTGGTCCTGTGCACGAGCATGGCCGGCTCCGTGCCTGACGCGGCCGACGTCGTCGTCAGCGACCCCGTCGAGGCCGGCGTCATGGCCGTGATGCTCATCGCCGACACCGCGAAGTTCTCGATCGAGCACGTGCGCGGCCGCCGGTTCTAGGGACTCGGGCTGGGGCTAGAGCTCCCGGGTCTTGACTCTGATCGCCATGGTCCCGGTCGCCGACCCGACGTAGACGCCGCGCGTCGGCGCGGCATCGGTGTAGTCGCGGCCGACCGCCAGCTTCACGTGATGCTCCGTCGTTCGTACCGGGTGCGTTGCGTCGAAACCGATCCATCCGCGGCCCCCGACCCAGGCTTCGCCCCACGCGTGCGACGCCACGTTGTGGCCTTTCTCGTTCGGGTCGTGAATGTAACCGCTGACGTATCGGGCCGGTATGCCCATGGCGCGGGCCGCGGCGATGAAGAGGTGCGCGAAGTCCTGGCAGACACCGGCTCGAAGCGCCAGCACCTCGTCGACCGCGCTGTAGACGTTGGTCACCGTGCGGTCGTAGGTGAACTCGCGGCAGATCGTGAGAGCGAGCCCGTCCAGCGCAGCCTCGACCGACTCTGGCGAGTTGAGGTCGGACACGGTATGCCTCGCCGCGAGCTCGCGGATTCCCTCGACATCCTTGACCGGCGACCGGAACCGCAGGAAATCTTGAACCAGGTCCTCGCCCACCTCGGGCCCGTGCTCGATCCCGGTCTCCACGACGGAATGGCTCGTCACGCTGAGGTTCCCGTGAGGCCGAACCAGGTTGAAGTAGTGGACGTGGTTCCCATAGCCATCGATGAAGCTGCGCGCCTTGACGCCGTGGCTGAGCTCGAGCTTGAATTCCAGGCACCGCTGGCCGGCGCCGTCCATGGGGCGCAGGCGCACCTCCATGACGGTCTCCGCGATGGGACCCGAGTAGTGATAGCGCGTGGCGTGGACGATGTCCAGCTTCATCGAGCCCTCCCCGCTTGCTGCTGCTGCTGCGGGACGCCCTGGCCCTCTTCGCCCAGGACACTCGCCGGCACCTTGCTCGGGTGGAAGTACGTCTCTCGCATCGCGAGCTCGAGCTGACGCAGCAACGCGCGGCATTCGGCGTCGAAATCCAGGGGATGCTCCGCGATCTCCTGCGTGTCGGTCTGCTCGAACATGGTCTTCAAGCGCGTGAGCAGTCGATAGGGGCGGGACCGGCGGTTGCGGCCGTCGATGCGCGCGACCGCCTCCAGCCCGGTTATCGTCGAGAAACGCGCCGAGCGCGGCAAAGTCTGGTCTAGCAGCAGGGTCTCGATCACGTGCTCCGGCGTCACTCCACCGAAATGGCGTGATTGATATGACTCGAAGGCAAAGCAAGACTTCAACACCGCCGTCCACTCGAGGGCGTCCTCCGGCTCGTCTGCCAGCTCCGCCGACTTGCGCGTCACGACGGTGGTCACGTTGGCGGCGCGCTCGACAAACTTGCCAAGCCGCACGAAATCACGTGCCTCGTCGTGAGGCATCGTGTCCTCGAGCAAGCCGTCGACGAGGCGGATGCTCATCTGCACGTCGGTGAGGAACGGGTACAGGTCAGGCTGCCAGGCACTTTCCTGCACGCGCCAGTGGAGCGCGTTGACGTGCTCGTAGAGCTCGCTCGGCAGTGAGGGCCGCACAGCCTGTGCCGCAAGCCTGGCGGCGGCGACGCTGGTACGCACCGACGGCCCGAGCGTGCCGGTGATGACCATCTCGGCCACCTGGTCACGGCGGCCCGTGTCGCTGCCGCGCCAGCCGGCGAGCTCCATGAACCGGACCCAGAACTCGGGACCTGGCTCATCGTCCCGGTCGAGCGACAGCGCGACGTGAACGCCGAGGATCCGCGCGAGGTGATCGGCCCTCTCCAGGTGGCGACCCAGCAGCGTCAGGGAGGTCGCGGCGCTGCTAAGCACCCTCTCCCTCGAATCCGTTTTCCGCCATCACCCACGTATCGCGGCTCCCGCCACCCTGCGAGCTGTTGACGATGAGCGAGCCCGGCTTGAGCGCGACGCGCGTCAAGCCGCCAGGGGTGACATAGACGTCGGGCCCGGTCAAAACGAACGGCCGCAGGTCTTGATGTCCGGGGCGGAAGTGTCCGCCGTCCAGAAGAGGTTGCACCGACAGTGCGACCACCGGTTGAGCGATGAACGCGCGAGGCATGGCGACGATGCGGCGGCGGAAGTCCTCACGCTCCTCCGCCGTCGACATCGGTCCGATCAACATCCCATAGCCGCCGGATGCGTCGACGGTTTTGACCACGAGGTTGTCGATGTTCTCGAGCACGTACTTCCGCTCGGAGTCGTTCGCGCACAGATAGGTTTCGACGTTGGGCAGGATCGGATCCTCGTCCAGGTAGTACCGGATGATTTTCGGCACCATCGGGTAGATCGCCTTGTCGTCCGCGACTCCGTTCCCCAGGGCATTCGCCAGGGCGACATTGCCGGCGCGGTATGCGTTGACCAAGCCGGCCACCCCGACGAGGGACTCCTGGCGTCCGAAAATCGGGTCCAGCCACGTATCGTCGATACGTCTATAGATGACGTGCACGGGCTGCAGGCCTCGTGTGGTTCGCATGAAGACGTGATCCTGGTCGACGACCAGGTCACTGCCCTGAACCAGCTCGATCCCCATCTGTTTCGCCAGGTATAGATGCTCGTAATAGGCGGCGTTGTTGATGCCCGGCGTGAGCAGCACGATGGTCGGGTCCTCGACCCCGTCCGGAGCAAGCCACCGTAGATGACGGCCAAGCTGGTGGATGTATCCCTCGACAGGCCGCACCGGATAGCCGGCGAAAAGGTCGGGGAGGATCCGCTTCATCACGTACCGATTGGCCAGGACGTACGAAACGCCGGAGGGCGTCCGTAGGTTGTCCTCGAGGACGAAGAACTCACCCTTGTCGTCGCGGACCAGGTCGATGCCGGCGATGTGGCTGTGCACGCCATGGGGCACGGGCAGGCCCTCGATCTCACGCAGGTATAGGGAGCTGCTGAGTACGATCTCGGGAGACACGGCGCGCTGACGCAAGATCATCTTGCGGCCGTAGACATCGTCGAGGAACAGGTTCAAGGCCCTGAGCCGCTGCTTCAACCCGGCCTCGATTCGCGTCCAGGCGACGGCCGTGATGACGCGGGGGATCACGTCAAACGGGAACACCTTCTCCGTGCCCTGGGCGTCCGGGTAGACGGCGAAGGTGATGCCGTGGTTGCGGAACATCTGCATCGCCAGGCCGGACCGCCGCTGTAGCTCGTCGGGACCCAGCTTGTTCAGGCGCTCGTACAGTCGACGGTAGGCGGGCCGCGGCCTTCCGGCCGCCGCAAGCATTTCGTCGTAAAAGCCGTTGTTCTGGTAGTTGCTATCGAGAGTCACGGAAGCCACCGCTATAGTGTCTGCGCCATCCCGACCGATTCACACACGATCCACCTCCGGGTCGGCTGCGAATTCAAATACGACGTGAGCGCCCCGACCGTCGCGACAGTGCAGGTGCGCCCGCGTTCGGACGCCAGTCACCAGCTGGTCACCGAGACCTGGTCCACTGAACCGCCGGTCCCCGTCGACGAGTACTCCGATCTCTACGGCAACCCCATCAAGCGCCTGATCATGCCCGAAGGTCCGCTCACCATGCGCTACGACGCCATCGTCGCCGTACCGGTAGAGCCGGATCCGTATGCGCTGAACGCTCCTCAGCTGGCGGTCGACCAGATTCCGGGCGAGCTTCTGCACTACACGCTGCCGAGCCGGTACTGCCTGTCCGACGAGCTCATGAGCATGGCGTGGGAGCTATTCGGCAAT
>VBKD01000049.1 GCA_005888075.1 Chloroflexota bacterium | reverse complement strand
CGGCTCGAAACCCTGGTGCTGCTCGCCGGCACGGAGCTGCCCTCCAGGGCGATTCGGGGTCAGATCGCCTCGGCCATCAACGTGATCGTGCAGACCGAACGCCTTCGCGGCGGCGCCAGGAAGATCGTGAGCATTGCCGAGGTCCTGGGCATGGTCGATGGAGAGATCGCGCTCCAGGAGCTGTTTGCTTTCCATCAGGTCGCCGTCACCCCCGATGGCCGTGCCGTCGGGTTTCACACGGCAACCGGTGCACGGTCCAACTATCTGTCGCATTTCCGCTCCAACGGCGTGGAGCTGCCTGAAACTATGTTCGCGCCGATCACTCAACCGCCGATGGAGAGCCTCTACTGATGAGCCAGGAAGCCGACGGGCAGCACCACACCATCGCTGTCGATTCGGAGCTGCTTGTCGATGTGGGCCACCAGCTGCGCAACCAGCTGAACGCCGTCATAGGGGCGGCCGGGCTGCTGTCCTCCGGCGCCGAAACGACCGAAGAGCGTGAGCTCGCCGCCATCGTCGAGGCGGGCGCCGAACAGGTGGCGCGGATCGTCGACGATGTTCTCGACGCAGCGACGATCGAGAGTGGTCGATTCGAGCTGGCGCTTCATCCATTTGATGTGCGTGCGACGGTCGAGAACTGCCTCGGTCTCGTCTCGGGAGGCGCCGGGTCGAAGGGCATCGACATGACGTTCCACGCCGCGTCAGATGTGCCGAATGTCGTGATCGGCGACTCCCGTCGCCTGGAGCAGATCCTCCTCACGCTGCTCCTGGGCGCGGTGGAGCGAACGCATCGCGGCGGCGTCGGCGTGGAGCTGGCTTCAGAGGACCGCGGCGGTCTCGTCGCCCTCCACTTCACGATCCGAGACACCGGGCGAGGCCTGCCCGCGCGGATCCTCCGGGGTGGGCTGGATGGAGCGACGGGTCTTCAGGACCGTCTCGAGCCAGGCGATCGTCTCGCCGTGCTGAGCCTCCGGACCACCAAGCACCTGGTCGAGATGATGGACGGCGAGCTTCGCGTCGAGCAGGGTGGCGTGGAGAAGGGACCTGACGCCGGCACCGCTTTCGATTTCACGATCCTTGCCGAGCCGATGCCAGCTTCGCTCGGCACCACCCAGCTGACCCTCGAGGCCATGCGCGTCCTGGTCGTCGCGGTGGATCCCACGGAAAAGCGTGTCCTGACGCTGCAGGCGGAGCAATGGGGCGCCAATGCGACGCCTGCCACGCCCGAGGAAGCGCTGGCCGCGGTGCGATCAGGCCATCCGTTTGACATCGCCCTGGTCGAGCACCGGCCGCCGGCAATCGACGGTCTGGCCATCTCGTCGAGCCTGCGCGCCATCCGGCGGCCGGACCAGATGCCGATCGTCATCATCGCGGCTGCGATGCCCGGCCCGGAGGAAGCGGCAGCCGCCGACAGCGGCGTCATCCAGGCGACCCTGACCAAACCGGTCGTTCCCCGCACGCTACACGATGTGATGCTTCAGGTCGGCACGCACGGGACACGGCCCCCGGTGGGCCATACGGAGGTCGGTCCGGGCGCACTGCGTGTGCTGATCGCCGACGACAACGCGTTGAACCAGAACCTGCTGCGACGGCTTGTCACCAAGCTCGGCCATCGCGTCGACGTCGTTTCCAACGGGCGCGAGGCCGTCGCCGCGGTGGCGCAGCAGCCATATGACGCCGTGCTAATGGACGTATTGATGCCTGAGATGGACGGGTTGGTCGCCGCGACTGCCATCTGCCGCCGATGGCCACGAGGCAACCGCCCTCGATTGATCGCGCTGACGGCAATGGCAGGTCCAGGAGACCAGGAGCGCTGCCTACAGGCGGGCTTCGACGATTACCTGGGCAAGCCCGTGCGCCGCGAGGAGCTGGTCGAGGCTCTCAGGGCGGCGGTCGGCTACCGCACGAACCGGGAGACGGCGGGACTGTAGTTCAGCGGAGCCGGCTGTCCAGCCGGCTTTCGTGGGAATCGCGTCGCGAAGCGCGTGACTCCAGGTACACGACGATGATCACGATCACGCCGCCGAGCACCATGATTCCGCCGAGAGCCTCCGCTTCGACGCCGCGCGGCTCGAGGATGATCTGGAGCATCGCAGCTCCGAACACCAGGATGTAGCTCAAACCCAGCAGGCGGACGCGCGGCGCAACCTGCACGTTCTCGCCACCACGCCAGGGCCTCTTGCCGATGATCAAAAGGTATGCACCCATGAGCAGGGCCAGGGCGGCGAGGATGATGGAAACCATCTGCACGACCGTCGTTGTCACCGGCGCGTGAGTTTAACCGTCCTACCGCCGGTTCTTACAATCGAACATCCAATGCCTCGCACCGAGCCGATCAAAGCCGCCCGCGGAGTGCGGGACATTCTCCCGGCGGCAATTCCGCTGTGGCGGCAGGCGGAGCAGGAAGCTGCCGCCGTCGCGAAGAGGTTCGGCTACGAGGAGATCGCGACGCCGGTCATCGAGCAAGTCGAGCTGGTCGAACGCGTCGGGGAACAGACGGACACCGTCGCGAAGGAGCTGTACCGCCTCGACAAGCGGGGTTCGCAAAACCTGGCGCTCAGGCCGGAGGCGACGGCAGGTGTTGTGCGCGCCTACTTCGAAGGTGGGCTGAACCAGGGTCCGCAGCCCTCGCGTCTTTATTTGATCGGTCCCATGTTTCGCCATGACAAGCCCCAGAAGGGCAGGTACCGCCAGTTTTTTCAATTCAACGTCGAAGCGATCGGTGGCGCGAGTCCCGGATTCGACGCCGAGGTGATCGAGCTGGCGCTCAGCTGGCTGAACGACGTCGGCTTGCAGGATCTGCGCCTCGAGTTGAACTCAATCGGCGACGGCAAGTGTCGACCCGCGTATCTCGAACGCCTGAAGGATTACTACAGGCCGCTCAAATCGCATTTGCACGCCGATTCGCAGCTGCGCCTCGAGAGGAATCCGCTGCGACTGCTCGACTCGAAGGTCCCGCAGGAGCAGCCGTTCAAGGCCGATGCCCCGAAGATCACCGAGCACCTCTGTGACGAATGCGCGGCGCACTGGGCTGATGTGCGGCGCCTGCTCGACGCGGCCGGCATCGCCTATCAGCTCAATCCTTATTTGGTGCGCGGCCTCGACTACTACACACGCACCGTCTTCGAGTTCTATCCGGGTGGCGCGTCCGGTCAGCAGGATGCCCTGGCGTCAGGCGGCCGCTACGACGGCCTTGCCGCGGCCGAGGGCTGGCCATCGACGCCGGGCGTCGGTTTCGCCGGAGGCGTCGACCGAGTCGTTGAGCTGATGGCGGCGAGCGGTCAGGAGGTCATCGCCAAACCGGCCGCGGATGTGGTTGTCATACCGGACGGCGAGCTTTCGATCGAGGCGGCTGAGGTGGCGCGCATCTGCCGGGCGGTCCGCTCCGTTGCCGTCGACTACGAAACGAGGAGTTTGCGCGCGAAGATGAAGTGGGCCAACAAGCTGGGTGCCAAGTGGGTGGTGTTGCTCACGCCTGACGTCGCCAAGCGTCGCGCGGCGCAACTGCGCGAGATGACGAGTGGCGAGCAGACTGAGCTGGATTGGGTAGAGTTGCCGACCCGGTTGGCATGAGCGGCTTCACAGCTCGGCACTGCGGCTCCCTGCGTGCCTCTGACGTAGGCCAAGAGCTCGAGCTCTATGGCTGGGTCGCGCGACGGCGTGACCACGGCGGCGTCACGTTCATTGATCTGCGTGACCGCTGGGGCACGGTCCAGATCGTGATCAGGTCGACCGCACTTGTAGCGGCCGCAGTGCGAAACGAGTACGTCCTTCGTATCAGAGGGAAGGTCGCGCGGCGGCCCAGCGGATCGGAGAACCCGAAGATGCCAACGGGCGAGGTAGAGGTCGTCGCGGACGACCTGGAGATCATCTCGGAGGCAAAGACCCCACCCTTCGAGATCGAGGACGACGTGAATGCCGACGAGGCGCTTCGGCTGAAGTATCGCTACCTGGACATTCGCCGCCCGAAGATGACTCAGACGCTGGAGCTTCGCCATCGCGTCGTGCAGGCGATCCATCGCTACATGGACGCTCACGAGTTCATGGAGGTCGAGACTCCGATGCTGCTCAAAGGCACGCCGGAGGGATCGCGCGATTTCATCGTTCCGTCACGCCTGCATCCAGGTGAGTTTTTCGCACTGCCTCAGTCACCGCAGCAGCTGAAGCAGCTTCTGATGGTCGCCGGCATCGGACGCTACTACCAGATCGCCCGCTGCCTCCGCGACGAGGATCTTCGTGCGGACCGGGTGGTCGAGATCACCCAGCTCGACGTCGAGATGTCCTTCTGCACCGAGGAGGACGTCTTCGCGTTGATCGAGGGTCTGTGGGCAACCGTCTGGAAGGATGTGCTCGGAATCGAGATCCCGACTCCCTTCCCGCGACTCAACGTGAAGGAGGCTCTGTTGAAGTACGGCACCGACAAGCCGGACTTGCGATATGAGCTCGAGATCGCTGACGTCAGCGACGCCCTTCGCCAGACCGGCGCATCCATCCTTCGAGCCACGTTGGACGCTGGCGGCGTTGTCCGCTGCCTCGCCGTTCCCGGCGGCAAGGACATGAGTCGACGGGAGCTGGATGAACTGGCGCTCATCGCCAAAGGCGCCGGTGCAAAAGGATTGACCTGGCTACCGGGACCCCTCGATCGGCATCTCGCCGAAGACGAGATGGCGGCCATCAGAGAAGCCGCAGGCGCCGGCGGCGACGATTTGGTATTGCTCGTGGCGGACCGCCGCCGCAAAGCAGAGACGGTGATGGGACTGTTACGGCGCGAGATCGCACGGCGTCGAAAGCTGATTCGGCCCGGCGAGTGGAAGTTCTTGTGGGTCTATCCGATGTTTCTCTTCGAAGAGGATGACCAGGGCAACCTGACCTATGGCCACCACCCATTCACCTCGCCGTGGCCTGAGGACATGCCGCTGATGGCGGAGCGTCCTTACGATGTTCGGGCTCGGGCTTATGACTGTGTGCTGAACGGAGTAGAGATCTCCGGTGGCAGCATCCGGATCCACGACCGAGAGCTCCAGGAGCGCGTCTTCGAAATCCTCGGAATGAGCCGCGAGCGGATTCGTGAACAGTTCGGTCACTTGCTCGATGCCTTTGAGTACGGCGTCCCGCCACACGGAGGCATCGCAGCGGGAATCGATCGCTTGATGATGGCGATCACCGGAACTGAGAACGTTCGCGACGTAGTCGCCTTTCCCAAATCGCAAAGCCACCAGGACCTCATGCTCGGGGCGCCAAGTCCGGTCGACCCCAAACAATTGGAAGAGCTGCACATCCAGGTGGTGCCGCCGAAGAAACCCGGGTCGTAGTATTGGTCGCGCTCCCGAAGGGCCACGGGCATGTGCGCGTTGCCCAACAGACATTCGATCGGGACCCCGGAGTCCGGCTGGCCGACCAAATGCCCGCTCGACGGGACTTGGAGAGCCAAGGCAGGGGACCCACCTGAGCATGCTCAGGACAACCCACCCCCGTATCCCGGAGGGAGCACCTTCCTCCCCATTCATGGGGAGGTGGCCACTGCCCAAAGGGCATTGGCCGGAGGGGGGATCCAATTGGCATTGAGCCTCATCCCGCCCGGCCTGATCGTTGCTGTCCTTCTCGTCCTCATCGTGTCCCAGCTCTTCTTTGCCTTCCTCCCTTACCGGCACCGGACCTACATTCCAGTCCTGGTCGTGACCGCGCTTGGGTTTGGCGTCGGCCAGCTCTGGGACTTCATCGGACTGCCATCCCTCAGGCTCGGTCAGGCCAACGTCCTGCCCGCGATCCTCTTCGCCCTCCTCCTCCAGCCACTGGCCCGATTCGTGCCCAGAGGGCGCGCCGAGAAGAAGGAACCGGCGCAAGGCAATTCGACGCCGCGCACTTAAGATTGCCGTTGGTGTTTGTGACTGCGGCGCATGGGGTATCCACTCGGTGAGCAGCCTGAGCTTCATGTGGATCGCTTTCGGCGTGGCCGCCCTCGTAGTGGCGCTTGCGCTCGGCGCGGTGTTGATGCGGCTGCGCGGAACCCTGGGAGCCGTGGAGGAGCTGCTTGACACCACGAACGAAGAGATGAAGGAGACGCTGCCCGAAGTGCGTCAGACGATCGGCAACGTCAACGACATCACCGCCGGCGTCAACGTGGGGCTCCGGACGGGCGGTCGCGGCCTGGCGGCGGTTGGTCGAGGGATCAACGCCGCGGCGCATGGCGTGCAGGTGGCCGGTCAGAGTCTTGTTCGCTCTGTATTAGGAGGAAGTGATGGCTGACGAAAGCAACGGCGGCGGTGGCTTCGGCTGGTTCATCCTCGGAGGCATCATCGGTGTGGCGATCGGCGCATACGTGGCTTCAGGCCCGGGCCGAGCTCAGGTCGACGGCCTGAGGAGCAAGACGATCGAGCTGAGCGGCAGCGACACGGTGCAGAAGGCCAAGGACGCCGCGCAACGAGCGCGCGAGATCGTGACCGACCCCGACCACCCGGTCGGCAAGGCCATCCAGGACGGTGTGGCGGCGGCGAGGCGGAAGCGTGAAGAGCTGGAGGCCGCGGCGGCTCGGAAGATGCAACAGACCAAAAACGGGGAATAAGAAGCTAAAGACATGGCGAAGCGCAACCTGGCCGAGCTGAAGATCCCGGCGACGCCGGCGTTCATACCGGTCGCCAAGCGAGTGGCGACCACGCTTGGCGGGCAGCTGGGCTTGAGCCTTACGGACCTGGACGAGCTGGCCATCGCGCTCACTCAGTGCTGCGACAGCGCCATCTCGGCGGCCAACGACCTGGGCACGCCGGCGGACCTGAAGCTGACCTATTTCGCGACCAACCGCGCGCTGGTGGTCGATGTGGATCTGATGCCGGACACGACCGCGCTCCCGCTGCCCAAGCACCCCACGGTCGGTGATCCGGAGCTGCAGCGACTCGCTTACGAGATGATCCGCTGCTTTGTCGACGACTTCCGACCGGTCGTCGAGCCGACAGGACACCTGCGGTACCGGATGGTCAAGCACCTGGCCGGCTGAAGGCGCGGGTGAGGACTGCGGTCCTCCGCCCGCGGAACCCCCTCCTGGGAATGTCCATGCGACGATTGGGTGGTATGTGGAAGTGGCCGCTGGGTGACGGCCGGAATGAATCCGGCAATTCGCCACGCGTTGAATCACTGATTAGTTAGTGTCTTCATCGGGGCGGATTCCGCGCGAGGAGCTGCGTGAGCTCCATCGCCGCTACAGGGACACCAAAGATCCCGCCGAACGTGATCGGATTCGCGCGCGGCTGGTCGACGCATATCACGACTTCGTCTACTTCCTGGCGCGCAAGTTTCAAAACCGCGGCGAGCCGCTCGACGACATCGTGCAGGTGGGCTACCTCGGCTTGATCAAGGCGATCGAGCGCTTCGATCCAGACCTTGGTTACGAGTTCACGACCTTCGCCACGTTGACTGTGGCCGGAGAGATCAAGCGGTACTTCAGGGACAAGGGCACCGCCATCCGATTCCCCAGACGCCTGCAGGAGCTGCATCAATCGGTCGTCCGCGTCAACGAGCAGATGAAGAACGAGCTAGGCCGAGAACCCACCGTGGCCGAGCTCGCCGACCGTCTTAGCGTCACGCCCGACGACGTGACGGAAGCGATGGAAATGGGACCCGCATACATGCCGTTGTCCCTGGACCAGCCGGTGGCGACAAGCGA
>VBKD01000246.1 GCA_005888075.1 Chloroflexota bacterium | reverse complement strand
CTTGACAACTTCCTGAACCGAAAACCGCGCGCCCTGTCAGGCGGCCAGCGGCAGCGCGTCGCGCTCGGCCGCGCGATCGTGCGCAGCCCGAAGGTGTTCCTTCTCGACGAGCCGCTGTCGAACCTTGACGCCAAGCTCCGGGGTCAGACGCGTGTCGAGCTGCAGAAGCTGCACCGCGACCTCGAAACGACTTTCATCTACGTCACGCACGACCAGGTCGAGGCGATGACCATGGGCGACAGGATCGCGATCATGAACGCAGGCATCCTCCAGCAGGTCGGCACGCCCGGTGAGATCTACGACCACCCCGCCAACCTGTTCGTCGCCGGCTTCATCGGAACACCGACCATGAACTTCGTTCCCGCCACAGTGGTCGACGGCACCGCCAAGGCATCGGGTTTCGAGGTCAAGCTGCCGAAGGCGGTCAGCGCCACCAAGGGCACGATCGGGTTCAGGCCCGAGGCGGTCACCGACCGCGTCACGGACGGCGGTACGACCCTGGACATGAAGGTTGACGTGGTCGAGCGGCTTGGCTCCGACCAGTTCCTGTACGGGATGGTCGGCAGCGATCAGGTGACGGCCCGGGTCGACCCGCGCATGAGCGTCGTGCCCGGTGATCGCGTCCGACTTGGCGTTGACACCCGAGGCATGCACTTCTTCGACGCGGAGAGCGAACAAGCGCTTTTGTAGCCCCGTCCGCTGGTAGCCTGGGCCCGATTTGGGGATAGAACGCATTCGGGCCCTCGAGGACTTCGATGCCGCCCGGGCGCGGGCATTCCGTCGCTCGATCCGGTCGATCCTCACAGGCAACAACCAGCGGCTCAGGTCGATCGAACCGATGCTCAGGGCAGCCGGTCTCGAAGGCCGCGCGTTTGGTGGGGTTCAAGAGATCCCCGTGGATCGCATCGTCGGCTCTGTCGCTCCGGATGCGAAGACCACCGATTTCGCTCCCGGGTTCCTGCCGGTCAACCGCAGGATGCGCGATCGGTGGACACGGGTCTACCAGGCGATGGTCGAGGGTGACGAGCTGCCTCCGATCGACGTGTACAAGGTCGATGACAACTATTACGTGATCGACGGTCACCACCGCGTCTCGGTGGCGAGAAGCCTGGGCCGGCCGACCATCAACGCACGCGTGATCAATGTCAAGACCAGAGCACCTCTGGATCCCGATGTCGATGCCGCCGCTCTGCTTCGAGCCGCGGAATACTCGACCTTCCTGGAGGCCACGCAGCTCCATCGCTCACGTCCCGACGCGCGGCTGGAATGCAGCCGGCTGGGCCGCTCGCAACGTTTCCCTGCAAGAGGCGGCGGCCAGCTGGTACGACAACGTGTATCAGCCCATCGTCGCCGCCATCCGCCGGCACAAGGCGCTCGAGCAGCTGCCGGGCTGGACCGAGGCCGACCTCTACGTGGAAATCACCAAACGCTGGCTGGCGCTGAGCGAGGGCGGCGCGCCCTCTGGACCGGAACCTGCCATCGACGCCGTCCTGGCAGAGAATGCCCGGGGCTGGTGGCGCCGGCGGCGAAAAATTCGCCTCGACCGATGATCGGAATCATCTTCGGTCCGCCTGGAAGCGGCAAAGGCACCCAGGCCGGGCGCATCGAAAAGGAGTTCCATCTCAAGCACCTGTCCACCGGCAAGATCCTGCGGGACGAGGTCGCCATGGCCACGCCGATCGGCAAGCAGGTGGGGCGGAAAATGGCCGCGGGCGACCTGGTGCCGGACGACCTGATCGTCGACATCGTGCGGCGCCGCCTGCCCGAAGCGGAGAGCGGAAGTGGCGTGCTGCTGGATGGTTTTCCGCGCACTGTTGCCCAGGCCCGCGCGCTGGACGCGATGCTGGCAGGCGAAGGACATCGCGTCGATTTCGTGATCGCGCTCGATGTGCCTGAGGCCGAGCTCGTCAGCCGCATCCTGCACCGGGCGGCGATCGAGGGCCGGGCCGACGATACCCGCGAGGCGATCGAGGAGCGGATGCACGAGTACCGCAAGCTGACCGAGGCGGTGCTCGACCATTATCGAAAGCAAGGGGTGCGGGTGGAGGTGGTCAACGGGCTCGGCAGGCCGGATGAGGTTTTCGAGCGCGTCCGGAACGCCATCGGCTTATCCTCTGGGTAACCAGGATGGCGCGGAAGGCGCAGGAGTCAGACCTAGGCCCATCGATCAAGCCGTCGGTGAACGGCGACGGTCAGGAGCCCCTGGCCGCGCCCATGCCGGAGCTCGCTGAGCCACGCCTCACGAGCACCTTTCCTCCCATAGCGGAATACGCATTTCTCTCCGACTGCGAGGTCAACTGCCTCGTCGCACCGTCTGGCCGTGTGGAGTGGATGTGCCTGCCCCGACCTGACAGCCCGAGCGTGTTCGCCGCCATTCTCGATCGCGCGGCGGGCAGCTTTCGCTTCGGGCCCGCGGCGGTGCAGGTGCCGGCCGGCCGCCGCTACCTGCCGGGGACGCTGGTGCTCGAGACGACCTGGAGGACGCGCACGGGATGGCTCATCGTCCGCGACGCACTCTGCATCGGCCCCTGGTACCACAGCCAGCGCCGCTCGGCGACCAACCGGCGGCCACCGACGGACCACGAGGCGGAGCACATCCTACTGCGCACCGCCCGCTGCGTCGTGGGCAGCGTGGAGCTGAGCCTGGACTGCCAGCCAGTCTTCAACTACGGAGAGACAGCCGCGAACTGGGAATATTCCGGCCCTGGCTACGGAGAGGCGATCGCAAACGGCGGAGACGAAGACGTGCCGATCCGGCTGGTCACCGATCTGCGAATTGGATTCGAGGGACCCGGAGCACATGCGACGAAGACGCTGCGCCAGGGCGAGCGCGCTTTCGTGGCCATGATCTGGCCGCGGTCTCGTTTCTCGGCCGCGCAGGAGTACTGGGAGGAGCATCCCGCGCCGCCCAACGTCGACGAGGCGTTTCAGCGC
>VBKD01000244.1 GCA_005888075.1 Chloroflexota bacterium | reverse complement strand
GGTCCAGGGCGAAGTCGCGGTCCGAGACCGCGTCGATGCTGTTCGCGGTGAGCCCGCTGAAACCCAGCTCTTTTGCCACGACCTCGCGCCGCAAGGGAAGCGTCGAGCCCGCGAGCGCACCCGAGCCGAGCGGCATCTCGTTCGCCGATGCGTACGCGTGGAGAAACCTGGTCGCGTCTCGAAGCAGCGGTTCGGCGTGCGCCAGCAGGTGGTGGCCCACCGTCACAGGCTGGGCTCTTTGCAGATGGGTGTAGCCGGGCATGACCCAGGCGGCGTGCTGCCCGGCTTTGATTGCGATCGCGTCTGTCAGGCGCGACACAGCCTCGATCCGTGTGCAGAGCCGCGCCCGCGGGGGTCAGCTCAGTCAGCCGGCGCTCGACCGCCGTGTGGATGTCCTCGTCGGAAGGCAGGAACTCGAAATCTCCGCCATCCAGCTCCTTTCTGATGCGGCGCAGTCCCCGTTCGATCGCGGTCAGCTGCGGCGCGGTCAACAGCCCCGCGGCGCGGAGCCCGCGAGCGTGCGCGACGCTCCCGGCGATGTCGAATGGATACAGCTCGAAATCGGTCTCGAGCGACGACGAGAAGCGCTCGAGCTCTGGCAGCAAGCCGCGCGTGAAACGTCCTCCCCACAACTTGGCCGAGTTCCCTCCCGCAGGGTGGGGGTGGGCGCCGCTCTTGTGCCGGGCTGGGACCTTGGCTATGGCGTCAGCCTCTTCACATCGCCCAGCAGGTTGCCCAGGTCGCGCGCGTGCAGCTGTCCCTGGACCTTGGCGGACGTGCGCACGCCCATGCCCCACAGCTTGATGAAGCCCGCGGCTGCCGACTGGTCGAACTCATCGCCCTTGCCGTACGTCGCCAGGGAGAGCTGGTAGAGCTGGTGAGGCGCTTTTCGTCCGACGACCTGTGACGATCCCTTGTACAGCTTCAGTCTCACGTCTCCGGTGACATGGCGCTGCGTTTCGGCGACGAATGCGTACAGCGCGTCGCGGAGCGGGCTGAACCACAGACCGTCGTAGACCATCTGCGCCCCCTGCTGGCCGACGAGGTCCTTGAACCGGGCGACCTCTTTGGGGAGCGTGATGTCCTCCAGCGCCTGGTGGGCCTGACGAGCTCGATGGCCGTCGTCGCCTTGCCATCGAGCGCGACTGGGAGTCCCTCCTTGAACCTGACCTCGACGTAAGTCGGTTCTTCCGGGCAGTCTCGCGGGTCGCGGGTCCACGCATAGACGTCCTTCGGAGGCTCGGCCCACGGATCCTCGAGCACCCCGGCCTCGATCGAGCGTCCCCACAGGTTCTCGTCGGTCGAGTAAGGGGAATGGACCGTCGCCGGCACCTCGATGCCATGCTTGGTCGCGTACTCGATCTCGTCGTCGCGATTCATGCCCCACTCGCGCACCGGAGCGACGACCTGCATCTCCGGCGCGAGCGCCGCGGTAGCTACATCGAATCGCACCTGGTCGTTGCCCTTGCCCGTGCAGCCGTGGGCGACCGCGTCCGCACCTTCGCGCCTCGCGACCTCGACCATCATCGCGGCGATGAGGGGGCGGCCCAGCGCAGTGGCCAGCGGATATTCCTTTTCGTAGACGGCGCCCGCCTGGAGCGAAGGCCATACGAAAAGCTGCAAGAAAGGCGCCCGCCCGTCGGCGACGTATGCGGCCGAGGCTCCGGTCTTCAGCGCTCGGGCCTGGATGGCGTCGAGGTCTTTCTTCTCGCCCAGGTCGACCGTGAACGCGATCACGTCCCAACCCTGGTCCTTCAGCCAGCGGATGGCCACGGAGGTGTCGAGCCCGCCGGAGTACGCGAGAACGAGCTTCTTAGACGGCATTCGCAAGGAGCTGTTTCAGCGCGCGGCCGGCGCTCGGCTTGCGCAGCACCGCGATGATGGTGTCGTCGCCGGCGACCGTGCCGGCGACGCCTGGCAGGGCGGCTTCGTCGATGCGTCTCGCGACCATGTTCGCCGTGCCGGGCGGGGTTCGGATCACAGCCATCGGCTCGATCACCTCCACCGAAAGCACGAGCTCGCTGACCAGCGCCGTGGAGCTTCGGTATCCGCCACCTGAGCGCATGAGCCCCAGCTCCTGGATGTCGCGCGAGACGGTCGCCTGGGTGGCGTGCATGCCTCGCCTCGCGAGCGCGGCCGCGATCTCTTGCTGCGTGTGGACCGAGCCGCGATTGACCAGCTCGAGGATGGCGCTGTGGCGCTCGGCCTTTGGTCCGGTCATTTCGACGCCTCACGCATCGTGGCGTGCGCCCGCTCGATCTCCGCGGGCGTGACGATCAGCGGCGGCACGAGTCGAACCGAGTGCTCGTCGACGGCATTGACGATGAGCCCGCCCTCGAGGCATGCCTGCTGGAATGCTTTGGCGCGCGGCTCGGCGAACTCGAAAGCCTGCATCAGGCCGAGTCCCCTGACCTCTTTGGCGCCGAGGTCCGCCAGCGACTCGCGCAGCAGGTCGCCCATCTCCGCCGCGTGGCCGACCAGTCCGTCCCTTTCGACGACATGCAGCACCGCCAGCGCCGCGGCGCACGCGAGGGGGTTGCCGCCGAACGTCGATCCGTGGTCGCCCGGCTCGAACACGTCCGCGCGCGGATTTGCGAGGCAGGCGCCGATCGGCACTCCGCCGCCAAGACCCTTGGCGAGCGTCATCACGTCGGGCGTGATGCCGTGGTGCTGGTGGGCGAACCAGCGGCCCGTGCGGCCGAGACCCGTCTGGACCTCATCGAGGATCAGCAGCAGGTTCTGGCCGTCGCACCACTCACGCACCTGCTTTAAAAAGCCGGGCGCCGCGGGGATGACGCCGATCTCGCCCATCACCGGCTCGAGAAGCACGGCGACGGTGCGAGCGGTCGTCGCGGCCTTGATCGCTTCGATGTCGTTGTAGGCCACGTGCACGAAGCCGTCCGGCAGCGGCTTGAAAGGGTCGGAGTATTTGTGCTGGCCGCCCGCGGTGACGGTGGCGAGGGTGCGGCCGTGGAACGAGCCGATGGCCGCGATGATCTCGTACGCACCATCGCGGTTCTTGGCGCCCCACTTGCGTGCGAGCTTGATGGCGGTCTCGTTCGCCTCGGCGCCAGAGTTACAGAAGAAGACGCGAGACTCGAAGGACAGCTCGACGAGACGTCGCGCCAGCTCGACCTGCGGCTGCGTGAAGTAGAGGTTCGAGGCGTGGATGAGCTCTCCCGCCTGCCTCTGCACGGCGGCGAGCACCTCCGGATGCGCGTGCCCGAGCAAGTTGACCGCGATGCCCGCGACGAGGTCGAGGTACTGGCGACCCTGGTCGTCGTAGAGGACGCAGCCCTGGCCGCGGACGAAGGTGACGGGCAGACGGCGACCGGTCTGCATGAGGTAGCGGCCGGCCAGCTCGGGGGTGTTCACCTGCAAGGCAGACCTCTCCATTCAACTCCCCCATGCCGGCCCACCCACTGACCCCACCACCCTCCCTTTTGGGGCAACCTTGTGTGGCGGGGCGCAGAGTACGGGCGCACGGCGAGGTTGTC
>VBKD01000048.1 GCA_005888075.1 Chloroflexota bacterium | reverse complement strand
GCAAGATGGGCACCCTCGAGAGCGACAGCGGCCGCGCGCGCTGATCCGCCCGCGCCCAGGATGACCGCCCTGGCGCCTTTCGGTTCGACCCCGACCTCCTCCAGCGCGGCTCTAATCGCGACCACGTCTGTGTTGGCGCCCGCCAGGCGTCCGCCGTCGTTGACGATGGTGTTAACCGCCCGCGCGCGCAGGGCCTCGGGATCGAGCCTGTCGAGGGGGTCCATCACAGCCTGTTTGTAAGGGATGGTGACGTTCGCTCCGGCGACTTCCGGTGCACGCAGCCCGGCGATGGCAGCAGTAAGGTCTTCGGCCGGCACATCAAGCAGCTCATAGCTCCAGTCGAGACCGAGCGCGTGGAACGCCGCGTTTTGCATGTCCGGGCTGCGCGAGTAGGAAACTCCATGCCCGACCAGGTAAATCCTCAGCTGCCGCTCACGCCGTACTTCGCCTTGTCGCGCTCGAAGTCCTGGTCGTTCACCTCGAAGTGGGTCACCCCCTGGCGGTCCGTGAAGTAAAAGAGGTAGTCCGTCTTCGGCGGGTTGATGCAAGCGAGCAGCGCGGCCTTGCCGGGATTGCTGATCGGACCCGGCGGCAGCCCTGCGTGGGTGCGCGTGTTGTACGGCGAGTTGAGCTGGAGCTCGGCGTACGTCGGCTCGGGCGACAGGCGGCCGAGCGCGTAGAGCAGCGTGGCGTCGACGCCGAGCGTCATGTTGATCTTGAGCCGGTTGTAGTAAACGCTGCAGACGTTGCCCCGGTCGCTTTGATTGTTCGCCTCGCGATCGACCATCGAGGCCAGGATGACGATCGACTGCACGGTCTCGGCGGGCCGGTTTGCGGTGGGCTGCGCGATCTGCGAGCGCAGGTCCTCCGAGAAGACCTGGTTGAACTGATCCAGCTGCGCCTTGACCAACCCCTTGGCCCCGCCCGAAGGGTTGATGAGGTACGTATCGGGAAAGAGGTAGCCCTCGTACGGGAAGTCACCGTTGTTGGTCTGCCTAGGCAAGAAGCTGTAGGTCGAGGCCCAGGCCGGGTCTTTCGCGGCTTGCAGGTAGTCGGCGCCGGTGAGGCCCAGGCTTTTCTTGCCGTCGAGCGCGTCGGCCTGCGCCCGCAGCGGAAAACCTTCGCGGAACGTGATCACCTTCTCGTCGGGATTGCCGTGCTGCAGGGCCGAGACGATCTGGCTGAGAGCCATGTTGGTGTTGAGGACGAAGGACCCGGCTTGGAGCTTGGGGCCGGCGTTGGTCGCGCGCGTATACAGGTCGAACGCGATCGTGCTGCGGATCAAGCCGTGGTCGAAGAGGTCGGTCCCGATCTGGGACGGCGTCTCTCCTGGATCGACCTGGAACGGCACCGACTTGCTCGCGCTCGACACCGGCGTGTTGATATTGAAGTTCCACCAGTCAAGGGCGCGCGACGTGCCAAAGCCTATGAGACCGAGCACGACCAGGATTGCGATGAGTCTCCTCATTCGGCCTTGTCCGTCTCCATGGCGGCGATCACACGCGCGAACTCATCGCCGTCGACTGTCTCGAGGCCGCCATCGTTCTCGCGGAGCAGCAGCACCTGGCTGGGGTCTTCGACATCTTCGACCAGGTAGTACACAACGTCCTCGAGGTCGAACGCGTCATGCATCGTGAAACGGCGCTCGACTCCCGACTCGTCGATGAGGGTGATCTGCTGCGAAGGCTCCTCGGTCAATGCTTCCTGTCGAGATGTGATTGAAGCAGGAGCGTCGCCGCGACGCGGTCCACGGCCGTCCGCCTCTGGGCACGCTTCACGCCGCCGGCGACAAGGGAACGTTCAGCGGCCACGGTGGTCAGCCGTTCGTCGACCAGCTCCACCGGCTTGGCCGACGCTTTGCGCAGCTCTGCCGCGAGCTCCCGCGCGGCCGCCGCTTCGGGCCCGTACGAGCCGTCCATCCGTCTGGGCAGGCCCATCACGATGCGCGAGGCCTGCTGGTCCGCCGCGATCCCGGCCAGCCGCGAGGCGAGCGTGTCGCGCGGCTCGGCCGGAACGGTGGTCAAGGCCTGCGCGATCGTCCCTGTGGGGTCGCTGACCGCGACGCCAACGCGTTTGGTGCCGGGGTCCACCGCAAGGATTCGCATCAGCCCAAGCTGGCCGCTAAGGCGATGCCGCGGCCGGCGGCGAAGCCGTGACGGTGCCCGAAGCGGCGCCGGCGGACGGGGTGCCTGACTGGACCACGTAGTGGACGTAAATGCGCTTGGAGAGCAGCGGCATGATCGGAAGCGAGATCGGCTCTTCCTTGATGCTCACGGACTTGATCGGGAGCTTGTTCAGGTAAAAGTGCGCCTGCGTTTGGGGCCGGCCCACGATCTGCGACAGGATCTTGCTCTCGTCGAGCTTGGGCGCAATGTACGCGGCCGTTGTGCCCACGAAGGTGAGGTTGCCGCCCTGGGTGGCGTTGAGGAGCCTGTAGCTGACCGTGATGGGGCTCTCCGTCAGCAGCTGCTGGTCAGTTGGCACGCGCTGCGACAGATAGCTCTGAAATGCCTTCTGCACGTCGGCGTCCATGTAGAAGTCTCCCTCACCCTGCACTGTCATCGTGCCCGTGAAGCTGGGCACCTTGTCGTTGGGCTGGTGGTCCGTGGTGAACTGGGGAGCGTTGAAGACGAGGCTCTCGCTCAGCTTCTCGCCGGCCTGGCCGTGCGTCTGAAGCTCCTGCGCAATGGCCTGGTGCAGCGACTGCTCGAGCTGCGCGCGCCCGGAGTCGAAGTCGGTCACGGTCATCTGCGGCGTGGTCGAGGGATCGGTTCCTCCGCCGGTGGCCTGGGGATTGTCGACCGTAAAACATGGATCAAATCGATTGTTCTCGATCGCCTTGGCGCCAGAGATCGTGTGGCTGCCGACGTTGCCGGCGCTTCCGGGCTGAGTTGCGATGATGTTCAGCGGCGGCGACGACTGACCCCACGGGACCATCGTGTCTCCCGACGACTGAGCGAACACGAGGCCATTCGAATTGTCGAGGCGTTGCCCGTTGTAAACGACGATTCCCTGGCTCACGTGACCTGATGGGTTGCAACTGTTGGTGTAAATGACCTGGCCGGTGGATGGAGCCAGGGGCACGACGATCGACCCGGTCGTCTTGAAGCCCTGCGAGCTCGACCGCGAGATGATGTCGGTGCGCACGCGAATCGGCTGCTTGCCCGGCTGAGCGGTGATCTCGACATCCTTCTCGGTGAACGGCTGCGCCTGCGCGACCAGCGTCACGTTCGCCGAAGGCACGAATACCGCGATCGCAAATATGGCAACGGCGAGAAGCGTCGCCGCGGCCACATAAAGCAGGAACCGCCCCGGCTTCAGCTCCGTCGCGGTCTTCGTGATGAGCTTGGTCGGCGCCGCGATGCCGACATGTGTCGGCTGCTCGGCGCGCCCGCGTTGCCACCACCTCTTGAGCCGAGGCGCCGCCTCGGCCTCGGAGGGGATCCCTTCGCCCATAGGCCCGACGGCGCCAAAAACCGCAAAGCCTGACTCGGACGCCATCTTCTGCACCGCCGGGTCGTCGCAGACGACTGTGACCCGCTTGCCGAGGCGGGCGGCATAGTTGCGCAGCAGCTGGAAGTTGAAGCGGCTCTGGCCGATACGTGATCGCATCGGCAGGACAAGCATCGTGTCCTCGCCGCTATAGCGGCGGAGACGCTCGACGAGCTCGGGAATCTCTTCTTCTGATTCGACGTAAATCGGGGTCGTTGCCATGGCGTTTACAAGTCTCCTGGGGGCCTGCTCAGCTCTTTATAGCGCTTAGAACCCGTCGCATGACGGTGTTCACCGTGTCGCGCTCCTCGGCTTCCGTTCGCAGGGCGTGATTGGCGAGGCCCATCGGCGCGATGTCCTGGGGGCTCGAAAGCTGCCCGGTGAGGTCGGACAGGTTACGCACATCGGCGGGCACGAGGTGACGGATCCGCGGCTCGCGCGGAAAGGGAAGGCCGGCGGCCCAGTTGTTCTTCACCATCTCGAGCGTCAGTTCCGGCAGGAGGCTTCCGCCGCCGCACAGGTAGATGTTCGTCGGGAGCCTTTCGGCCCGAGACAGCTCCTTGATGCTCAGCGCCAGGCCCTGCAGCAGAACCTCCGCGTCGGCGCTGAGCAGCTCCGACACCTGCCGGTGCTGTTCAGCCGAGAGCAGGCCTTCGGAGTGGCGCAGCTTGCGCGCCTCGGCTTCCTCGTAGCTCAATCCAAACGCGAGGGCGAGCCTGCGAGTGAAGGCGCGTCCGCCGAGGTTGAACATTCGGGTCCCCTCGACTCCGCCGTCGCGGATCAAGGCGACGTCCGTGGTCCCGCCGCCGACGTCGACGAAGATGCCGCCCTCAGCCCAGGTCTCTTCGCTCGCGCAGGCCCGTGCCAGCGCGTACGGCTGCGCCACCGCCGCGGCCAGCTCGAGGTCGAGCTCGCGAACCACCGTCTCGACGGCGTCGATGTGCGTCATGGGCGCAAACGTGTTGAAGACCGTTACCTCGAGGTTCTTGCCCGTGAACCCGACCGGGTTCGTGACCGGATAGCCGTCGACCCGCACGTTGGTGATCGCCGAGTGCACGAGCCGCGCCTCGAGGTGGCCGTAGCTGCGCTCCATCTCGAGCAGGTGCTGGGCCTCCCTCAGCGCCCGGCGCTGGACCATCTGGAGCATGGTCGAGATCTCGCCCGATCGGACCCGCGATTTCGAGTTCTCGCGCGGGTATGCGATGGTCGAAGAAAAGCCTTTGATGAGCTCGCCCGCAATGCCGACCACCACCTGACCGGGAACGGTCCGGGCCATGTCCTCGGCCGCTTCGAGCGCGCGGTTGCAGGACTGGATGACCGATTCGAGGTCCGCGATTGCGCCTCCGGACATGGCCGCGGGCGCCTGTGGCTCGCGTCCCACCCCAAGCACCTCGCCGTCCGGGCCCTCGCGCCGAACCACCAGTACCTTGATGAGGTCGGTGCCGATGTCGAGCACGGTGAAGTGCCGGTAGTACTCGCTGCGCTTGCGCAGGAACTTGAACTTGCTCACTTAGAGGCTGACCCCAGCTCCTGCTCGAGGCGCTGGAAAGCTTCATCCGCGGGCACGGTCAGCTTGCCGCTCACGAGCTGGGGACGGCCGCCGCCGGTGCCGAAGAGCGCCTTGAGGCGCGTGGCATCGTACTGGGAGACCAGGTCATTGGACACCTTGATGACAAACTTGTCCCCGGCGATAAGGGTTACGACGCCGGACCTCACCATCTCGAGGTAGCGGTCCGCGTAAGCCTTCAGCTCATCGATCGTCGACGCGTCCACCGTTGCCGCAACATAGTCCACACGACCGTGCTTGACCGCAAGGCCGTCTCCCCCGCCGAGGCGCGCCGTTTGCAGCTGATCGCGCAGCTTCTCCTTCTCCCGCTCCGCCTCTTTGAGCTGCGCCCGCAGCGCCTGCACCCGCTCCGGCAGCCGGTTCGGGGTGGTGTTAAAGGACCTGGCCAGCTCGGCCAGCAGCTCGCGATCGCGCCAGACCAACTCGTCGGCGGTCTCCCCCACCACCATGTCGAGGCGGCGCAGACCCGACCCGATGCTCGACTCCGACACGATGATGGCCGTCCCTATGTCGGCGGTGTTTGCGACGTGGGTGCCGCCGCACAGCTCACATGTCCAATCGCCGAAACAGACGACGCGAACCACGTCGCCGTACTTCTCCTCGAAAAGATGCATCGCGCCCCCCGCGACCGCTTCCCTATATGGCTTCTGGCTCTCGGAGAACGGGAGCGCGGCGCGAACCTTCTCCATCACACGACCGTTGATGCGGCGCAGCTCGTCCCGGGTGATGGCCCGATTGAAGGGAATGTCGAACGTGGTGTGGTCTGGTCCAACCCATGAGCCCTTCTGCACGACCTGTTCTCCGAGCGTCTCACGCAGCGCCTTGTGCAGCAGGTGTGTCGCGGAATGGTGCCGCATTATCTGATGCCTGCGCGCTTCGTCCACGGAGGCGGTCGCCGCCTCTCCGACACGGACTTCGCCAGTGGTCACCCTGCCCAGATGCGCGATCGCGCCCTCAACAAGCTTTTGCGTATCCTCGACCCGCACCCGCCCGCTCGGTGTCGTGATGATCCCCGTGTCGCCGATCTGACCACCCGACTCCGCGTAGAAGGGAGTGCGCTCCAGGAAGACCTCGACCGTCTCGCCCTCGGTGGCAGTGGTGGCGGTTTTTGCGTCTTTGCGCAGGCCGGCCACCCTGGTCTCGGTCTGCAGCTCGCCGTAGCCTGTGAACTCCGACCGCGGCAGATCCTTCGCGAGGGCAAACTGCTGTGGCGCCGCCTTGCGCGAGCGCTCGCGCTGGCCCGCCATCTCGGCACGAAAGCCTTCCTCATCGACCGCGAGGTTGCGCTCCCGAGCCAGCTCCTTGGTCAGCTCGAGAGGAAAGCCGAAAGTGTCGTGCAGGCGGAAGGCGTCGGCGCCGGAGACGAGGTTGCCGCCGCGCGAGGCGAACTTTTCGAACTGCTCCATACCCTGCTCGAGTGTGCGTGCAAAACGATCGGTTTCGGTGTCGATCGTTTCCGTGATGAATCGCCGCCGCTCGTGCAGCTCGGGGTACTGCTCCTGGAACATCTCGATGACTAGTTCCGTGCCCAGCGACAGCTTTACGGTGAGCCCGGTGTTGCGACCGTGGAGCGCGGCGCGGCGAATCAGGCGGCGCAGCACGTAGCCGCGTCCTTCATTGGATGGGACCACGCCGTCGGAGATGCAGAACGTCATCGCACGCACATGGTCCGCGATGATTCGTTCCGACAACGCCGTCGGCTTGCTGCTCGACTCTCGCGCGAAGTCCACCAGCGGCTCGAGCAGGTCGGTCTCGAACACGTTGGTCTTGCCCTGGAGGACGAATGCCATGCGGTCGAGGCCCATGCCGGTGTCGATGGCCGGGCGCGTCAGGGGCACGAGCGCCTGGTCGGCGATACCTCTCTGGATGGCTTCCGCCGTCGACGGCGGACCTGACAGATCGCCTTGCTGGTCGTACTGCGGGAAAACGAGGTTCCAGATCTCGGTGAAACGCTCGCAGTGGTCCGGCACGCAATCCGGACGGCCGCACCCGACGTCGGAGCCGCGGTCCCACCAGATCTCTGAATCGGGACCGCATGGGCCACGGCCGAGGCCCCACCAGTTGTCGCCCAGCCGCGTGACGTGGGCCTCGGGAATATCGGTGCTCCGGGTCCAGATCTCGTAAGCCTGGTCGTCGGATGGGTGCACGGTCGCGCGCAGGCGGTCGACCGGCATGCCAAAGCCCTTGGTCACGAGCTCCCACGCGAGCGGGATCGCCGTCTCTTTGAAGTAGTCACCGGTCGGCGCGAAGTTGCCGAGCATCTCGAAGAAGGTCAGGTGTCGCTCGGTCTTCCCCACCTCCTCGATGTCGCCCGTGCGCAAGCATTTCTGGCAGCTTGCCAGTCGTGGCGCGGGCGGCTGGCTAAAGCCCAGGTAATAGGGCTGAAGCGGCTGCATTCCCGCGGAGATGAAGAGCGTGCTCGGGTCGCCATGCGGCACCAAGGGCGCGCTAGGCAGGACCTGATGCTCCCGACTCGCGAAATGCTCTAGAAATCGCTTGCGAATCTCGTTCCCGGTCACGGGGCGGATCAAAGTCTAGGGCGCTAGGCGCTCCACGCGCCAAACGCCTTCGCGCCCGCGGATGTAGCGCAGGCGGTCGTGGAGGCGGTCCTGGCGGTTCTCCCAGAACTCGATCCATCGCGGCCGCAGCGCGTAGCCGCCCCAGTCCTCGGGCAGCGGCACATCGTCCGGATACTTGACCGCCAGCTCGACAACGGCCCGCTCGAGCACTTCACGTGACGGGATATGCCGGCTCTGCCGCGAGGCAAGGGCGGACAGCTGCGCGCCGCGGGGCCGGCTCGCGAAGTACGTGCGCGATGCGGCGCGGCTCAAGCGCTTCACGGTGCCCGATACCCTGACCTGGTGATGCGTGGGGAACCAGTAGAAGACCACCGCGGCGCGATTGTCGCCGGACAGGTCTCGTCCCTTGCGGCTGGAGTAATTGGAGTAGAAAAGGAAGGCGCCGTCCCTGATGCCCTTGAAGAGGACCATCCGCGCCGATGGACCATCCGCCCCCGCCGTCGCCAGAGTCATCGCATCGGGCTGCGGCGCTCCTACCCTCTCCGCTTCGCGATACCAACGCCGGAACAAGACCAGAGGGTCCGACGGTGCGCGCAGCTCTGTCAGCGGCATGTGCCGCCGCTAGTCTGAACTTTCTTGGGGGACGAACTTTCTCAGCTGCTCGAGCGCCGCTCTCTGGAGGCGCGAGACGTGCATCTGGCTGATGCCGAGCCGGCGCGCGATCTCCGATTGCG
>VBKD01000251.1 GCA_005888075.1 Chloroflexota bacterium | reverse complement strand
CAGGTCGGGCCCGCCGGTTAGGCCGATACCGGGGGAGCTATCCGGCATCATGTCGACGAACGTGGCGCCGTCGCTGCTCTTCAGTGCGAGCAATTTGGTGGTAGCGGCGGTGAATAGCGCCTTGTTCAGCCCGCCGAACTGGAGGGGAACCCAGGCGCCGCCGGCCAACGACACGTAGACAAGACCGTTGCCGTCGCGCGTATTTTCATAGTCGTTGGGTGCGTAGTTTGGAGGGCCCTTGGGAGCCGCGGTCAGCATCGCGTTCGGGAGGGCCAGCTGCAGGATACGGCCATTCCCGAGCGCGGCGATGTCGATGCCGCCACTTCCGCCGACGACCCCATACCCAATGTCTGACTCGCCGGTCGTCCCGATGCCGGTGGGGCCAAATCCATACCCGTTCACGCCCTCGGATACGGGCTTCGCCCCGGTCGTGGTTGTGATGGTGGCCGTTCCGCCGACACCCTGGATGGGCGCGAAGCCCGGGTAGTCATTCGCCGTGCCGACGGTGGGCAGGCTACCTCCAGGACCGATCGCGCCAATAAGAGGAATGCTCTGCGTCGTCGGGGCATTCGGGTTCGATGATGTGGTCGGAGGCACCGTCGTCGTCGTCGTCACGCCCTGGCCGGTCGCCTGGAACAGCGGCGCTGGTGCCGTCGCCGTCGTGGGAAAGATGTCCGTCGTGGTAGCGGCGTCGTTTGTCGTCTGGTTGCCGAGCAGGATCGGATTCGTGTTCGTTGCCGCGGCCGGCATCGCGTTCAGCACGATCGTGCCGGCGGCGCCCGCAGCGGCCGCACCCGCTAGCTTGAGGAGGTCGCGCCTGCTTTGTGGCGCTTGGTGAGGGCTACCGTTTCCGTTTCCGTTGCCGTTGTGGCGCCCGCCCGCCTCGAGCGTATCGAGCCGTGCACGCAGGGACTCGACTTCGGCCGTCAGTCGCGCGACATCATCTATAGTGCGCGGGTCCGCTTTGGTGATTTCTTCCATGGGGTCCCCCTTTTTTCCCTTGGCGATCAGCCGCGGGCCAATGCCGCGCTGTGTTTAACCGACTGCATTCGTAGCCGCTGGCCTCGCTTCACCGCGGCTTTGACGCCTGCGTGTTCGCGCTGGCCACGTTCGATCGAGGCGCGGGGCGTTTTCGGGGCGGCTGGTTGCGCGTCTGAGGCCAGAGTCTACCGCCACAGAGACTAATCGGCAATAGCTTGCGGTCACTTAAAGGCGCCCACCATAGGCATGGTCGCCGATCCCGGGAGGCCAGCGAGCCCGTTGGGTATGGTTTGTGCTAAAAAGGACCTTCCGACATCAAGGAAGGGGTGATCGGGACGTGCAAGCACGGGAAGGGCGCCATCCCTGGCGCTGGATACGCTTACGTGGGTTTGACGGCTGGCAGGTAATCGGTTCTGCTGCCTTGGTCGTTGGGGTGCTCGGATTTGCCGTGCTCATCGTGCAGGTCAGGCCGACATTGCCGCGCATGCACGGCGCATTCCTGCTCGAGACCTTGACCCACCCGGTGCAGCAGCCGTCGGACCAGGCACAACCAAGTGCGAGCGCACCACCAAGCACGAGCGCACCACCAAGTACCCCGACTGGTGGAGGCCAGGCGATTCCCTTCCCGTCGGCTTCGCGATCCGGTCTTCGCTGGGTGCCACCGCGACCAACGGCGCCGCCATCGGCCGGCGGCGGGACGGCGACATCCTCGCCCCCGCCCGCGCCGACTGCGAGTCCGTCTGATTCGCCGACCCCACGGCCGGGAGTCCATCCCTCTGCGGTGCCGACCCCGACACCGACCCCACGCCCCGGCATCCACTAACCCCTCCTGACCCTCCCCCGCGAGGGAGATCGAAATTGTCACGTACAATCTGCACGCAGTGGGCCGCAATCTCACCGTTCGGCTGACGAAGGACCGCCCGGGTGAGCTCGCTGGCGTCATCCAGACGTTGAGCCGGGCGGGCGTCAACATCGAAGGCGTCGCCGAGGTTGATGGCGTGGTCCACGTGCTCGCCCGCGACCCGAGCAAGGCACGGGCAGCACTGCGATCCGGTGGCTACTCGATCGAGGGAGAGGTCGAGGTGCTGGTGCTGCCCATGACCGACCGGCCCGGAGAGCTTTCCATGATCATGCAGCGGCTCGCCGACGCCTCGGTCAACGTGCGCTTCGTCTACCTGGCCACCGAGACCCGCGTCGTCATCGGCGTCGATGACATCACCCAGGCGCGCCGGGTGCTCGACGCAAGCCAGAACTGACCTGGCCTA
>VBKD01000250.1 GCA_005888075.1 Chloroflexota bacterium | reverse complement strand
GGTGATCTGCGGTCGCCAGTCAAGGTCCCGTCGGGCGCGGCTGTTGTCGATCGCGATGCGGTACACATCGCCCTTGCGCGCCGGGCCGAATCTCGGTTCGAGCTTGTACTCGGTGAGGAGTGCGAGCTTGCGGAAGAGGTCGTTCACCGTGACCGGGATGCCGGTGCTGATGTGGTAGGTCCCGCCGGATCCCTTCTCCAGCGCCGCGAGGTTGGCCGTCGCCACGTCGCCGACGTGCAGCATGTCGCGCGACTGAGTGCCGTCTCCGTCGATGGTCAAAGGCTTGCCCTCGATCATTCGGCTCGCGAAGATCGCGATGACGCGGCCTTCCTCGGCGTGAAAGTCCTGCCGCGGGCCATAGATGTTGGCGTAGCGCAGGACAGTGAAGTTCATGCCGAATGTGCGCTGGAACGTCCCGAGGTACTGCTCGAACGCGACCTTGCTCATGCCGTAAGGCGACAAAGGGCGTAACGGATGGTCCTCGTCGGCCGGCACCACATCCGGCTCCCCATAAAGTGCACCTCCGGTCGAGCTGAAGATGAGCTTGCGCACCGAGTTGTCGACGCTGGCCTTGAGCAGGTTGAGACCGCCGACGATGTTGACATGCGCGTCGTAGGCGGGATCGGCGACCGACTTGGGGACCTCCGACTGCGCGGCGTGATGGTTGACGATGTCGGGCTTGAAGGATGCGACGACGGTTTCGACGTGCGCCTTGTCGCGCAGGTCGACTCGATGCACAGTCGCAGCCGGGTTCACGTTGGACTCCTGGCCGGTGCTGAAGTTGTCCAGCACGGCGACGTCATGCCCCGCGGCGATGTAGGCGTCGACGACGTGAGAACCGATGAAACCGGCGCCGCCGGTGACCAGGATTTTCATACCGTCCGTGACTCTAGCGGGTTTACCCTCACCGTTCATGGGGAGGGGTGGGCCGGCCAGCGAAGCGGGCCGCGCGGGAGGGGTCGAGCACAATCAGCATCGAGGTTGAAGTAACAAAAGGGATACGCGGCGGTCCACCGCCCGCATTCATAAAGGAAGTGTTGGTCAACGCGGCCACGGTCCCCGAGATCGCGGCGCGCCTGACCGGGGAGACGTCCGGCGTCGCGGTCCGGCTCACATCCGACCGCGAGCTGCACCGGCTGAACCGCGCTTACGCCGGCGAGGACCACGCGACGGACGTGCTGTCTTTCGCCGGCGACGAGGCACACCTGGGCGATATCGCAATCTCGTGGCCGGCGACCGAGCGGCAGGCGCTCGAGCACGGCCATCCCGAGACGGCCGAGCTGGCCCTGCTGTCCGTCCACGGATTGCTGCACCTGCTTGGGTGGGACCATGCGACGTCTGAAGAGCGCAGGGAGATGACGCGTCTCACCCGGGCGGCGTTGAAGGTTTCGGGGATAAGGCTCGCTTCAGGTCGACTCTGAGCTGGGTATATTCCACGTCGTGGTCTGCGGCGCTCGCCGCGGGCCCAACTGTGTCTGAACACTATTTATGGAAGAGAAGGCTCACCGGCACCTGATCGTCGGGCTCGGCAACCCCGAGTCGGAGTACGGCGACACACGCCACAACATGGGTTTTGCGTGCGTGCGCGAGCTCGCGCGCCGGCTGGGCGTGAGCATCGACCGCAAGCGATGGCAATCGCTCGTCGGACACTCGGAGGAGAAGGGCGTCTGGCTCGTGATGCCGCAGACATACATGAACCTGTCGGGTGAGGCGGTGGCCAAGGCGCTGAAGGACACGAAGCTCACGCCGGAGCAGACCTGGATCGTTTACGCACAACGGAATCAAGTCGGTGATGAGCGCGCTGGGCACCGACGAATTCGTCCGTTTTCGCGTCGGGATCGGCAAGCCTGCCCGCAAAGGATCGCAATCCGGGCGCACCTACGTGCTCGGCCGCTTCACCAAGGCGGAGGCGGAGCGGCTGCCCAAGGTGGTGAGCGGCGTCGCCGATGCCCTCGAGCTGGCGCTCGACGCCGGGGTCGAGCGCGCCATGGATCGGTTCAACCGGCCGGACGCATTGGGCTGCGAGGCGTTGGCGTGACGCTCTGGCAAACCATCATCGCCGCGGAGCCGAAGCTCGAGCGCTGGCTGCGCGATGGCGGGCGGCTGCAGGTCGGCAGGCTGCCGCGGTCAGCGTGGCCCATCGTCGCCGGCTCGCTGGCCCGGGCCGCCCTGGAGCGAGGCAGGCCGGTGCTGGTGCTGGCCGCCGCGCCGGAGCGATTTGCCGACGAGCTGCGGCTGTGGCTCAACGGGCGGCCGTCGACGTACGCGTTCGCGGAGATCACTGTTTCGTTTCTGGACCGGCCGCCAGCCTTCGACGAGTCGGTCAGCAAGCGGCTGGAGGCGCTCGATGCGCTTGCGCGCTCTGCCGATGAGCCGGCCGTGGTCGTCGCGTCGCGCCGCGCATACACGCGGCAGACCATCTCGCGGCATGACCTGGTCGAGGGAGCGGTGCTGCTTGCCCCAGGGCGGGGTCCCGATCCCATGACTGTCGCGGGACGTCTGGTCGACCTCGGATATTCGCGTGAGGCGCAGGTCGAGACACACGGGCAGTTTTCGCTGCGTGGCGGCATCCTCGACGTGTTTCCCTCGGCTGCCGACTCACCTGTGAGGGCCGAATGGTCCGGTGATGTCATCGAAACGCTGCGCTTGTTCGACCCCGAGAACCAGCGGTCGGTGATGGCGATCCCTGAGGTCTCGATCCGGACCGGCCGCGAGCTCCTCCTCGGACCCGCTCGGGGCTCCGCCGCGGTGTCGAGGCTGCGCGAGTCGGTGTCGCTGGGCCGGCTGCGCGGCGATGTGCTGTCCGACTGGGAGGACGAGCTGACGCGCCTGGAGGCCGGTGCGGCCTTCCCCGGCGTCGAGTTCTATGCGGCTTATCTCGACCCCGCGCGGCCCTCGCTGCTCGACCACCTGCCGGAAGACGCGGTGATCCTCGATTTCGAGCCTGACCGCCAGAGAGCGGAGGCGCGCACCATGCTGGACGAAACGGCGATGCTCGCAGCGGCAGAGGCCGGCGGGGGCGAGCTCCCGCGCGGTTTCGCGCTGCCGGAGGTAGTCCTGGATCGGCTGGACGACTTCGGCTCGCGGCCCCACCTCAGCCTGACCGCGGGCGAAGGGGCGCCCGACGCCGTCGATCTGGGATGGATCGAAGGTGAGCCGCTGGTGGGTCAGAAGCGCGCCGTCCCGGCCTTCGCCGCGCGGAGCGAGACGGCAACCGTGGTGCTGGCCTCGGAGCAGGGTGAGCGGCTGCGCGCGCTGCTCGAAGAGAACCACGTCCCGAACCAGCTGACCGAGGTCGACCTCGACCTCGACCTAGAGCTGCGGTCCGCGCTTCTGCACGCGGACCTGGACATAGCGGCCGGCACATCGCAACCAGGCATCGGCTTCCACCTCGCCACGGACGCGGAGCTGTTCGGCAGGCTGCGCCGTCCGTCGCGCGGTCGGGGCGCTCGCACCAAGGCGTCCGATATGACCAAGGAGTTCACCCTGGACTTCGCGCCCGACGAGTTGGTGGTTCACGTCGACCACGGCATCGCGCGGTTCAAGGGCATGCGGCTCATCGAGTCGGACGGGGCGCATCGCGAGTACCTCGAGCTCGAGTACGCGGAAGGCGATCGCCTTTTCATCCCGGTCGAAAACCTGGATCGCGTCCAGAAATTTCTCGGCGGCGAAGGGGCGCCGGCCCTGCACCGCCTGGGCACCTCTGACTGGACGCGTGCGCGCGGCCGGGCGCGAAAGGTGGTGCAGGACGTCGCCGAGGACCTGCTCCGGATCTATTCGCTGCGAGAGGCGCGGGCGGGCATCGCATTCGCGCCCGACACCGCGTGGCAGCAGGAGCTCGAGTCGTCATTTCCTTATGAAGAGACGCCTGACCAGCTGGCGGCGCTCGCCGAGATCAAGGCTGATATGGAGTCGGACCGTCCCATGGACCGGCTGCTTTGCGGTGACGTGGGCTTCGGCAAAA
>VBKD01000249.1 GCA_005888075.1 Chloroflexota bacterium | reverse complement strand
CCGAACCGAAATCAGCCGAGAGCTTCTCACCCGACGGCTCGCCGGAAAGTGAACGGCGCGTCTTGATCACGGGCGGTGCGGGGTTTCTCGGCGTCAACGCCGCGACGCACCTGATAAAGCAGGGCTGGCACGCGACGATTCTCGACAACCTCAGCCGGCCCGGGACCGAGCGCAACCTCAAGTGGCTCATCACGCGATATCCGACCAAGACGACATTCATCAAAGAAGACGTGAGGAACGCGAGCGCGCTGTTGGATCACGTCAAGAACCAGGACGCGATCCTGCATCTCGCGGGCCAGGTCGCAGTGACGACCTCGCTGCTGGACCCCAGCCAGGACTTCGACATCAACGCTCGCGGGACGATCAACGTTCTCGAGGCGGTCCGCACGAACAATCGAGAGGTTCCGCTCGTGTTCGCCTCGACCAACAAGGTGTACGGCAAGCTCGACGGAAGCGAAGGTCCGTGCAAGGAGACTCAGCCCATCGACTTCCACAGCCCTTACGGGTGCAGCAAGGGCGCGGCCGATCAGTACGTTCGTGACTACGCGCGCTGCTTCCAGATGAACACCGTCGTGCTGCGACAGAGCTGCATCTATGGGGCGCATCAGTACGGCACCGAAGACCAGGGCTGGGTCGCGCATTTCGTGCATTCGATCCTCAAGGACCGTCCACTCACGATTTACGGCGACGGCATGCAGGTGCGCGACCTGCTCGATGCGCGGGACCTCAGCGCCTTGTACGCGCTTGCGATTGAGCGAATCAGCCAAACGCGAGGAGACATCTACAACGTTGGGGGCGGCCCTGAGAATCAGCGCAACCTTCTCGAGGTCATCGAACAGATCGGCGAGCTCACCGGCAAGAAACCGCAGTACACGTTTACCGACTGGCGCGAGGGCGACCAGAAGTACTACGTGAGCGACATCGCAAAGGCGAAACAGGATTTGGGCTGGGAGCCGCGGATCGCGTTCGATGAGGGCCTGCGCGACCTCATCGCCTGGGCCGACTCTCCCAGTCGAAGCTTCTCGCCCACGCAAAGGCTCTCTCGCCGGTGGCCTGGTTCTCGACGTGATCGTCGAGCAGCCTGGCGATGCCGGCCGCATAGTCATCAACGTCGAGTGGCTCCGCCAGGTAGCCCGTTTGCGGCCCCACCGTCACGGTCGGGCCGGCCTGGTTCCATGCCACCACGGGCACACCCTTGGCCATCGACTCGATCACGCCCATGCCGAAATCCTCCTCCGGCGCGGGATACACGTAAACCGCCGCTCCTTCGTAAAGCTTCTGCAGCTCTTCCTCGGTGATGGCGCCGACGAACAGCACCGCGTCTTCGAGCCCCAGCTCTTTCGCCAGCGACTGCCACAACGCGGTCTGCGATGTCGATGGCCCCGGAATCACCAGCTGCACGCGAGGATGGCGCCGCCGCACCTCGCCCATCGCCCGGATGGCCAGGTCGAATCGCTTCTGCGGGTAATGGCGATTGGTCAGCAGCACGTACGGGCGGCGGATCGGATAACCATTGAGGGTGAGACCGCCTGAGAAGCGATCCTCGACCGGCAAGGGAAAACCATGGCTCGCGACGTGACAGCCGGCCGGACAGTCGATCGCCTCGCGCCGGTACGTGCCGCGGATGATGTCCCCGATGTAGTCGCCGTTGACCAGCAATTGGTCCGCCTCCTGCACCGACCGCCGGTCCGCCCAGGCGACGAGACGGGATGCGCGCAGCACGACGGCCGCGAGCAACCTGTAGTCCGGGTTGGAGACCCAACCCGTCTGGCGGTCGATGTTGCGCGGATAGACCAGCCGGTTCGGCTGGTTGAGGTAAACGACGTACGGGACGTCCATCAAGCGCGCCGCCCACCACGCGATCCAGGCGCTCGGCTGGTTGCAGCCGACGATTGCGTCGACGCCGCGGAACCGCCACGCATAGAGCGGCATGAGCAGCGACGTCGCCGCCATCTGGATGGCTTCACGGAAAGGAAACCACCGGGGCAGCTGCGGCAAGAACGTGCGCACGCGGACATCGCCGATGAGGTCCGGGTAGCAGCGCGACGCGTCGACCGTCGGCGCGTAGCACTCGACGTGATAGCCGCGCCGGCGAAGGCCGAGCACCTCCTCGATCACGATTCGCTCGCCGCCGCCCGAGTAGGTGAAACCGCAGTGGAAGACCGCGATCCGCCGCGGCCCGCCCGCCCGAGCGCGGCGCCTCCCGCCGACAAGGACGAAGCCCAGCAGGCCCAGCGCCAGCGCGGTCGCCGCAGTCACCGCGTGATAGAGCACGATCGCGCCGGCGGCCACCGCGGCGCCAAGGCCCAGGCCGCCACCCAGAACGAGCGAGCCGGCGACCTCGAGGTTGCCGAGATAGCCGGGTCCCGCCGGAACCGCGAAGCTCAACAGGATCGCCGGATACGCGGCCATCGCCTTCAGCGGCGGCACATCGATTCCAACCGCCTTGAAGAGAAGCGTGAAGTTGAACGCGTCGATGATGAGCGCGAGGGCGGTGAGACCGGCCAGCCTGGTGGCCAGCTGCGAAGTCCACAAGCCGCGGGCGCCCGACCGGAACGCAAACGCCTGGCCGGCCAGCCCAGATGCCAGGCGAGCGGGAAGGAGCCGGCGGGCCAGGGGTGATCTGGCGATGCGCGGGCCGACCAAGGCGGTGCCGGCGACGGCAGCCAGCAGCGCGACGGCCAGTCCCGCGGCTCCGATCAGGCCGCGCGGAGTGCTAATGGCCCCGGTGAGCGCGACGATCTCCAATACGGCGAGCACGAGGGCGACCCCAGCCAGATCGCAAGCCTTGTCGATGACGATGGTGGCGAGCGCTGAACCGGCGGGCACTCGGTGACGACGCCACAGCCACCATGTCCTGGCCGCGTCACCGGATCTAATCGGCAGCACGTAGTTGAGAAGGCTGCCTGCCGCATTCATGGCGAACGCCCTGACCATGCCGACTGGCGCGAGAGGACGCAGGAGCAGGAGCCAGCGACGCGCGCGGATCACGCTCGTCAGAAGGAAGAGAAGAACCATGACGGCGACCGGCCACCAGCTCTGTACGCGCGCGTGACTGAGCACCTCCGGCAGCGACACCGTTCGCATCCACAACCACAGCAGCACGAGCCCGAAAGCCGTCTGCAGGCCGAGCCGAATCCAGCGGTTCACGCGGTCACCACAAGCTGTTGTGACGTGACCGCCTCGACAATCCAGCGTCCTCGCGACATGCTGGAGCGGAAGGGTAAGCCACTCCCTTGGGATTTCGAGAGTGGGGCTGGCGTTTCGTCGTCAAAAAAGTGCACGGATCGCGACCAACGTCGCGGATTCCAAACC
>VBKD01000047.1 GCA_005888075.1 Chloroflexota bacterium | reverse complement strand
GCATGATCATGGGGCTCGCGACGCCCTGACGTCTCAGCTCGCGAATGACGTCCGTGCCGCTGATGTCGGGGAGCACCCAGTCGATCAGACAGAGGTCGGGGTGGGCGCTGGTGGCGAGCTCGATGGCTTGCGCGCCGGTGCCGGCCTCCACGACGTCATGGCCCTGCAGGCGGCACACCTCGGCGATCAGCATGCGGACCGGCACGTCGTCCTCGACGACGAGGATTCGACGTCTACGACGGGGTGGCGGTGTGGTCAGTTGCGTGTGGGAGGCGCGAACCCCACCCGCCGCTGCTCGCGAACCGAGCGCTTCGGCCGGCGCATCAGGAGCACACGCTTATCCCCCCCATCGATCACGTCGGTCAGCTCCCACCCGTCCGGAGCGGCGTCCTGAAGGAGCTTGACCAGCGTGACGCCGTCGACGAGCTGACCCACGGTCAGAACCTTGGTCGAGTACTCCCAATCGCGCGCCGGCAATCCGACATTCGGCAGGAGCCCGGCCGCGGTGCCCCGGGCGCCGTCAGGTTGCTCCGGCTGCGAGGGCTCTTCGGGTTCGTCCGGATCTTCCTCGAAATGTGGGCCCATTCTTCGACGATTGTAGGCGGAAGGTTTGCCGCTCAAGTACCCCCGGCGGGGGTCGAACCCGCGCTGGACCGGGTTTAAGCCGGCTGCCTCTGCCATTGGGCTACGGGGGCAGGATCAATTTTGCCCTTCGCAACCCCCCTCCTACACGGTCCTACGCGGTCGTGTAGTCGAAAAAGCCTTTGCCGGTCTTGCGGCCGAGGTGCTTGGCCTCGACCAGCTCGCGAAGCACATCCGGAACCTCACCGCCCTCGCCCTGCTGGCGCCGGTCGTTCAGCGCGCCATAGAAGATGTCGAGGCCGCTGAAGTCGAGGAGGTGGAATGGACCCATGGGCCAATTCAATCCCTTCTGGACCGCGGTGTCGATGTCCTCGGCCGTCGCGTAACCGCCTTCTAGAAGCCTCATCGCCTCCTCCGAGGCTGCGAACAGGATGCGATTCACGATGAAACCCCAGATCTCTTTTTGCAGCAGCACGGGGGTGCGGTCGATGCCGCGGACGAATTCCATGGCGGTTTCGACGGTGTCGTCATCGGTTTGCGGGCCACGTGCGATCTCGCACAGCTGCATGACCGTCACCGGGTGGAAGAAATGCATGTTGCAGCACCGCTCGGGCCGGCCGGTCAATCCGGCGAGCCGGCTGATCACGATGGTGCTCGAGTTGCTGGCAAGGATCGCGTCATTGGTTGCGTGCCTGCCGAGGGATTCGAAGACGCTCTTCTTGGCGTCGAAGTCTTCGATCACCGCTTCGATGACGAGGTCCGCGTTGGGTGCGGACGACGCGAGGTTGTCGGAATCGGTGATCCGGCCGAGTGCCTGTTCAGCTTTCTCTTTCGTCAATCGCCCCTTCTCCACCGAGCGGTCGACGAGCTTCTGGTTCTGCGCCCTCGCCCTTTCCAACTGGCCCGGCGCCGTGTCGACAATGGTCACTTCATAGCGACCGCTCAGCGCTGTCTGGAGCGCAATTTGCGAGCCCATGGTCCCAGCACCGACGACCAACACGCGCTTCAATTCATGCATGCGCGTGAGCATGAAGCAATTCGAGGACGCGGCGCAGGCAGCCGTCGATTCGCTGCCCGAGCCGTTCGCGCCTTACCTGGAGAACACGGTGTTCATCCTCGAGGAGAGCTCGCCCGACGGCCTGATGGGGCTCTACGAGGGAGCTGGTGCGCTGGCGGCCGGGGAAGGCATGCCGGAGCGCATCACGCTGTACAAGAGCTCGCACGAACTGGCGGCCGGGTCGATGGAGGATCTGGTCGCGGAGGTTCGCCGCACCATCCTGCACGAGGTTGGGCATCACTTCGGGATGGATGAGGACGACCTTCCTTTCTAATGTGTGGCGTTTGTGTGGCGTTTGTGTGGCGTTCAGCGGAGGGTCCAGAACTGCCGGTCCCACAAGATGAGTGGGTCGCCTGAGCCCGCGATGGCGGCCTCGACCTCGCCGACGCACACATCGTGGTCGCCGGTTGGGTGGACCTGGACGAGCCGGCATTCGAGCCAGGCGACGCTGCCTTCGATGAGCGGGATTCCGTTGGCGCCGAGACGGTGCGGGATGGACTGCCACTTCAAATCGACCGCCGGCGCGCGGCCGGCCAAGCGGTCGGCGATGAACTCTTGTGAGGCGGTGAGGACGCTGACGTTGAAGGCTTTCGATTCGACGACCGCCGCCCGAGTGGCGGATTCGTGTTCGAGGCCGACCAGGACCATAGGTGGCTCGAGCGAGATGGATACGAGGCTGCTCGCAGTCAGGCCCCGGTAGCCGTCATCGACGCGAGCACTGATGACCACGACCCCGGCCGGCAGTCGCGCCATGACTTCACGGAATCGCTCGTGTTGCAACGCGGAGCACAGCGTAAGCCCGGCCTAGAACGAGCGGTGCCCTAGGTAGAATCGACTATTCGGGCGGCGACGTAGCCAAGTGGCAAGGCAGAGGTCTGCAAAACCTCCATCCCCAGTTCGATTCTGGGCGTCGCCTCCAGACTCCTCGCGTGTGTTGTGCCTAGCGGGGCGTCGGCGAGGCGAATCCGCCGTTGACCCCAACCAGCACGATGGCACCGATGAAGACGATCAGGAACAGCGCGCCGATGACCGCGGCCACCAGGCCTGTGATCCATCCCGCCATCGCCAGTCCACCGCCCCCGACGGCGCCCGCTGAGGCTTTGATCTTCCGGCGCGACCGCAGGCCGAGATATACGGCAACCGGGCCGAGGATGATGGCCGGGACGCCGTAGCAAAAGACTCCAACCGCAGAGATGATGCCGACGACCAAGGCGGCGATGGCCATACCGTCGTTGGGCGGTGATGCAGAGCCGTATCCCGGCGCTGGTGGAGGAGGCGGCGGACCGCCAGACAGCGGAGGCGGTGACATCGGCGGCGGACCACCTGACGGCGGAGGCGGTGGCATGGGCGGCGGAGAGTAAGGAGGCGGAGTAGGCGGGGGTGGTGGGACCTCCGGCGGTTCCGAGCTCATCGCTGCGATGTTAAAGCACCCAGACCGCCCCCACTACCTCCGCTACACTCGAATTCACTCGAATTCACTCGATCTTTGCGAGGAGGATTGCCGGCGTGGGCGTGTCCCCAATCAAGATGCCGCAGCTCGGCGAGTCGGTCACCGAGGGCACCGTCGACAAGTGGCTCAAGCACGAGGGCGACTTCGTGAAGCGGGATGAACCGCTCGTCGAGGTCGTCACCGACAAGGTGAACGCCGAGATCCCCTCTCCCTTCGAAGGCAAGCTAGTCAAGATCGCCGTAAGCGAGGGCGAGACTGTGCGAGTCGGCGCGGTGATCGCCCAGATCGAGACCGGTGCCACGACCGCGGCGCCGGCGCCGGCCAAGCGGTCCGAGGCGAGCGTCGGACACACCGAGGTTCCCGCCGCGCCGTCGGGTGGGCAGGTGCCGGTGCCGATCCCAGAGGCGCACGACGGTGGCGCCGACCGACCACGGCTGTCGCCCGCGGTGCGCAAGCTGGCCGCGGAGAACGGGATCGATCCGGGCTCGCTTCGCGGCTCGGGCATGGGCGGTCGTGTGACCCGGGACGATGTCCTGGCCGCGGTCGGCTCTGGTCAGGCTCCTGCCGCGACCCAAGCACCGGCCGCTGCTCCCCCTGCGGCAAAACCGCCGGCCGCAGCGCCGGCGCCCGCAGGACCGCTTAGCGTCGACGGCAAGCGCGAGGAGCTCGTGAAGCTCGGCGCGATGCGTCGCTCGATCGCCGAGCACATGGTCCGCAGCTTGGCCACCTCGCCCCACGCCTGGACGCTGCAGGAGATCGACATTACCAACCTCGTCCGCTACCGCGAGGCGGAGAAGGACAACTTCAAAGCGCGACATGGCACCCCGCTGACCTATCTACCTTTTGTGGTGCAGATCGTCTGCGACGCGCTCAAGGTGTTCCCATGGCTCAACTCAAGGTGGAGTGATGAGGGCGTCATCCTCAAGCGCTACATCAATCTGGGAATCGCGGTCTCCATCCCGGACGGCCTGATCGTGCCAGTCATCAAGGACACCGACAAGCTGGGTTTCACCGAACTGGTCCGCACCATGAACGACCTCATCGAGCGGGCTCGCAACAAGCAGCTCAAGCCCGAAGACGTGCAAGCAGGCACCTTCACCCTGAACAACACCGGCGCGACAGGCTCGGTCGCGAGCCAACCCATCATCAACCAGCCGCAGGCGGCCATCCTCACCACTGAGTCGATCGTCAAGCGGCCGGTGGTTATCGGTGATGCGATCGCCGTGCGGCACATGATGAACATGTGCCTGAGCTTCGACCACAGGATCATCGACGGCATGATGGCCGGTCAATTCCTGGGCGGGATCAAGACCAAGCTCGAGGAATGGACCCCCGCTAGCATTCATCTATGAGCGCGGCGGAACCCTTGACACCCGCGGCGATTCCGGAATGGATTCGCGTGCGCGTGACAGAGGGCGGCAACTTCAAGGAGCTCAAGCAGATCGTTCAGCAGCGCCGTCTGCACACGGTGTGCGAGGAAGCCCGCTGTCCCAACATCTTCGACTGCTGGAACAGGCGGACTGCGACTTTCATGATCCTGGGCGATGTGTGTACGCGCGCATGTCGGTTCTGCGCGGTCACCTCCGGTCGTCCGGTCGAGCTGGACCTCGGCGAGCCATTGCGCGTCGCGGAATCTGTCGCGGAGCTGGGACTGAAGCACGCCGTGATCACGTCAGTTGACCGTGACGACCTGCGCGACGGTGGAGCCGGAATCTTCGCTCGCACCATCCGCGCCATTCGCCGGCGCAGCCCGGGTACAACCATCGAGGTGCTGACGCCCGACTTCCAGGGGGACTTCGACGCGGTCCGGACGGTGGTCGCGGCAGGACCCGACATCTTCAACCACAACACCGAGACCGTCCCGCGCCTGTATTCGCGGATCAGACCCAAGGCGGTTTACGCCAACAGCCTTGCGCTGTTGCGCCACGTCAAAGCGCTCGCACCGGAGATGGTCACCAAGTCCGGCCTGATGGTCGGCCTGGGCGAGACCGAGGACGAGCTGCTCGAGGTGTTCCACAACATGCGCGCGCACAACATCGATGTGCTGACCGTCGGCCAGTACCTGAGGCCGTCGAAGAAGCACGCCGAAGTCGTGCGCTACTACAGGCCCGAAGAGTTCATGCGCCTGAAAGAGCAGGCGCTGGCGATGGGTTTCGGCCACGTCGAAGCCGGTCCTCTGGTTCGGTCCTCATATCACGCTGATGAACAGATCCCCGCTGCGCGCAAGAGCCTCCTGGCTGGGTAGGACGCCGTACCGCGAGGCCTGGGACCTCCAGGCTGCGCTGGTCAGCGCCATCCGATCCGGCGAGGCCGTGGATACGTTGCTGCTGCTCGAACACCCGCATGTCTTCACGATGGGCAAGGCGGCGTCGCCCGATCACCTCCTGTGGGACGAATCCGAGCGGATCCGCCGCCAGGTGCAAGTGGTGTGGTCGGACCGCGGAGGCGAGGCGACGTACCACGGCCCCGGACAGCTGGTCGGCTATCCGGTCATCGACCTGGCGCGCTTCGGGCTGACCATCCCCGAGTATCTGGAGAAGCTCGAGCTTTCCCTGATCGACTATCTGCGCGAGCTCGGGATTGACTCAGAGCCTGGCGCGCCGGGCTTCACCGGCGTGTGGCGCGACGACGAGAAGATTGCCGCGATAGGAATCAAGCTCAACCGCGCCGTGGTGAGCCACGGCTTTGCGCTCAACCTAACGACCGATCTCGAGTATTTCGACGGCATCATCCCGTGTGGTCACGCGGACAAGCGGCCCACTTCGGTGGAGGCAATTACCGGCCGGCGGATCGACACCGAGACCGCCGGCCGTCAGTACGCCCGGCACTTCGAGCGGGTTTTTGGGGCGGTGCTGGATTGGTCGCCGGCGCCAGTTGTGAAGAACAGCAAAGAATCCCAGGCAAGCGGGGTAGGGTAGCCCTTCTTACGGGGCAACGCGCCGCTGGAATACCGTGTGCCCGTTACGAGGTACACCTAGCGTGCGTTGTTCAATCCGCCCCGATTTGGTAACCGAAGGCGGTACTCAGTTTGGTGTTGTCCGTTATCGGGTAGATGGGATGTGAACATGGCAACAAATCGAAAGAGCGTCGAGGGCAGATCGGGCCGTAGCGAGTTGGTGCGGCTGGACAGCGTCTCGATGGACGAAGACGACGAGATCCTGCCCGACTTCGAAGCCGAAGTAGACGGCCGGCGGGTATGGGTCACGGCTGTACTCGAGCGGACGGCGGTGATCGAACCGGCGCCCGGCGAGCCCAAGGTACTGGTCAACCGCCGGCGCCTGATGGTCGATCCGCGGCATCTTCGGGTCCGGCACCTGGCGAGCAAGGAAGCGGCGCGGCGCGGCCGGGAAGCGGCACGCAAGCTGCGGCTGCAGGAACAGCAGAGCTCAGCCGCCTGAGGCGGCTACAAATCGGAAGGCCGGCTACGCAGGCTCTGGTAGTATTCCTCGCTGCCGAGGGAGCTTCGGCGCTGTCAATTTCCGCGGCCCCGTGAGCGGGCCGCCTAGCCCGAGGGAAGCGTTCATGAACAAGATCGTCGATCTAGTTTCGCTGGCCAGCATCGTCCCGCCCCCCAACCACGAAGTCAGTGGCGGCTTCAATGCGATAGTCGACGGTAAGCACGTCCGAGTGCGCGCGGTCCTCGAGCGGACGGTGGTCATCGAGCACCAGGAAGGTGGCGAGCGCAGCGTGGTCCGGAAGGACAGCTGCATGGTCAAGCCTTCGGCGGTGGAGTTCGTGCCCGGCAACCCCAACAACGGCGTCGGACCTCGGCAGTGGCGCCGCCTCCCGGGAAAGCCACCAGCCCCGCCCAGATAGGCTTCCCCTACCCAGCCCGGGCCCCAAACTAGCCCTCCGCGGGCCCACCCTCCTCCCGTCCGGCCCCACCCCCAACCGGCACGCCTGGGGCCAATCTAGATTCGCGAGAAAACGAGCGCAACCCCGCCTGTTAAGACAGGCACGCTTCAGCTGATGTGCTTTTGCGCGACCAGGGTGAGGAACGGGTGGAACTCCGCCGACAATGCCACCTCTTCAAATGCCTGCCGCGCCTCGCCAAACCGGCTCTTCGACCACCCAGCGTCGCCGAGCCGCTCGCGGATCTGCGCCATCTCATCGTCCGCGATCTCCCGCACCAGATCCGCCGTGACCATCTGACCGTCACTCATCTTGGCGGCGTGCTTGGTCCACTGCCAGATCTGCGAGCGTGATATCTCGGCGGTCGCCACGTCTTCCATGAGGTTGTTGATCGCGGCCGCCCCAACGCCGCGCATCCACGACTCGATGTATTGAATGCCCACGCTGACGTTCATGCGGACACCGTTCTCGGTGATGGTCCCATCAGGCACCTTCACATCCACCAACTGAGCCGCCGTGACTGAAACCTCGGGCCGCTGGCGCTCCAGCTGGTTCGGCCGGTCACCCAGGACGCGGTCGAACGCCTCGGTCGCGGTCGGCACCAGGTCCGGGTGTGCCACCCACGTGCCATCGAATCCATCACCGGCCTCTCGGTCCTTGTCCTCTTTCACCTTGGCCAGCGCCACGCGGTTCACCTCGGGGTCACGTCGCGAGGGGGTGAACGCGGCCATGCCCCCCATCGCGTGCGCGCCACGCCGGTGACACGTCTTGACCAGCAGCTGCGTGTACGCCCGCATGAACGGCACCGTCATGGTCACCTGCACGCGGTCCGGCAGCACGAACTCAGGCCGGTTTCGAAACTTCTTGATGATGCTGAAGATGTAGTCCCAACGACCCGCATTCAGGCCGCTCGAGTGGTCTCGCAGCTCATAAAGGATCTCCTCCATCT
>VBKD01000046.1 GCA_005888075.1 Chloroflexota bacterium | reverse complement strand
CGCACTGGCCAGATACGGCAAGTTACCTCCGGCACGCAGCGCATTCATCGGCGAGCTGTCTCTCGACGGCGGTGTCCGTCACGTCGACGGTGTTTTCGTCGCGGTCCGTGGCCTCCGGGACCTGGGTTATGAGCGTGTGTTCGTGCCCGCCGAGGACGCCGCCGAGGCCGCGCTGGTGGATGGCGTCGAGGTCATCCCGTGCATTTCGCTCATCCGCGTGGTCGCTCACCTGATCGGTGAGGTGCCGATCGCTGCTGCGTCGCCAACTCGACCGCAAACCCTGCTTGAACCCGGGTCATTCGAGCACGACCTCGCCGAGGTGCATGGGCAGGAGGAAGGCAAGCGGGCGCTCGAGGTGGCAGCGGCGGGCGGGCACCACCTGCTGTTCAGCGGTCCGCCCGGCTCAGGCAAGACCATGCTCGCTCGCTGCCTCCCGGGGATCCTGCCGCCGCTGGAGCTCGACGAAGCCTTGGAGGTGGCTCAGGTCCGGAGCGTGCTCGGCGAGCTCGAGCGGGAGCGCCCGCTGGACTGGACTCGTCCTTTTCGCGCACCGCATCACGGCGTGTCGATGGCGGGTCTCATAGGAGGCGGGAGCGGGCTGGCGCAGCCGGGCGAAATCAGCCGCGCGCATCACGGCGTGTTGTTTCTGGATGAGCTCGCGGAGTTCCAGACTCCGGTTCTGCAAGCGTTGCGCCAGCCGCTCGAAACAGGGCGGGTGAGAATCACGCGCTCGGCAGGCTCAGTCGTCTACCCGGCTCGCTTCACACTGGTGGCCGCCACCAATCCTTGCCCATGCGGCTGGGCCGGGGACGGGGTGAGGACCTGCCGCTGCACACCGGCCGCGGTGAACACCTACCAGCGAAGGCTGTCCGGTCCGCTGCTGGACCGGATCGACCTGCAGGTCGCCGTGCGCCGATTGAAGCTGGAGACGCTGGCCGGCGAACCGCATGGTGAGGCGTCCGCTTCGGTGCGCGAACGCGTGGTTGCGGCGCGCGGGCGCCAAATGGACAGGCAGGGAGGCCTCAACGCCCAGCTTCGACCTGCCAGGTTGCGCCAGGTGGCCGGGTTGGCGCCGGCTTCACGCCACACGCTCGAGCGGTGGGCGGAGCAGCGCGGCCTGACCGCGCGTGGCTTCCATCGGGCCTGGCGGGTGGCACGGACCGTGGCCGACCTCGAAGGCTCAGACCAAATCCAGGACCACCACGTCCTAGAAGCCCTGGGCTTCCGCCTAAGCGAAGCAGCAGCCTGAAATGGCCGGGACCACAAATGGGGGAGGAGTGACTGAACCCGATCCACCCCTTCGTTCCCGAGGTCGCTGGCCACCCCCCGGCGGCCCGCGGGTCGCGATCGTCGGCTCCCGGCGCCCGTCGCCCTACGGCGAAGCCGTGGCCGAGCAGCTGGCCATGGAGCTGGCGCTGGCCGGCGTGGTCGTCTTCAGCGGGCTGGCCCTGGGCATCGACTCCGCCGCCCACCGGGGCGCGCTGAACGCGGGCGGCGTCACGGTTGCCGTCATGGGCACGGGCGTGGACATCGTCTATCCAGCGGCCAACAGCCGGCTCGCGGACGACATCATCGCGGCCGGCGGAGCCTTGATCAGCCAGTTTCCGGACGGCACAATGCCCCGGCGCCACCACTTCCCGGCCAGGAATTACACGATGGCCGCCCTCTCGGACGTGGTGGTAGTGGTCGAGGCATCCGAAGGGTCGGGCGCCCTCATCACGGCGGAGGCCGCGCTGGACCTACATAAAGAGGTAATGGCGGTGCCCGGGAGCATCTTCTCGCCCCTTTCCGTGGGAACCCACGCCCTGATCCGGGACGGCGCCGGCCTAATCCAGAACGCGCGTGACGTGCTCGCGGCCCTGGACATCACGCGCGAGGTGCTGGACGACCCGCTCCCGGCTCCCGACAGCCTTGGATTTGCGCTTCCGCGCGAACGCGATGGCATCCTTTCCCACCTCTCGGACGTTCTCGCTTTGAGCGCAGCCGAGGTTGCCCGAAAGCTCCAGCTGCCGATCCCCGAAGTGCTCAGCAGGCTGACCGCGCTCGAGCTCAACGGGGCGGTTCGGCGGCATGAGGGCGGCTATGTGAGGGCATTGCGCCGGGGCAAACAACGAGCGTAGGATGCCCGCCTCGGAGCCGGGGGACGGATTAAAAGCTCCGGGTTGGGAATAAAGAGGTGCTGTGCCAGAAGGTTTGATCATCGTTGAGTCGCCGGCCAAGGCGAAGACGCTCAAGCGGTTTTTGGGAGACCGTTTTGACGTGCGCGCCTCGATGGGCCACGTCCGCGACCTGCCCGAAAAGGAGATCGCGGTGGACGTCGAGGACAGCTTCAAGCCGCGGTACGTCGTGGTCGAAAGCCGCCGCAAGACGATCAACGAGCTGAAATCGGCGGTCAAGAAGGACAGCGAGGTGATCCTCGCGTCGGACCCTGACCGCGAGGGCGAAGCTATCGCCTGGCACCTCTCCGAGGTGCTGAAGCTGCACGACCCAAAGCGGATCGAGTTCCACGAAATCACCTCGGACGCGGTGCGGCGTGCGCTGGAATCCCCGAGGGGGATCGACATGAAGCTGGTCAACGCCCAGCAGGCTCGGCGCGTGGTCGACCGGCTCGTCGGCTATCGCCTCAGCCCATTCCTGTGGAGCAAGGTGCAGAAAGGGATTGGCGCAGGCCGCGTCTCGTCGGTCGCCCTCCGCCTGGTCTGCGATCGCGAAGACGAGATTCGAAAGTTCGTCCCCGTCGAATCGTGGACGATCGATGTCGAGCTCGCCAAGAAGGACGCGGAGGCGGACTTCCTGGCGCGGCTGCACCGCCCGATCGGGTCAGCCGAAACGGAAGCCGACGCCAAGTTGGAGATCCACAACGAGGCGGAGGCGCAGGCGATCCTGCAGCGGATCGAGGGCGCGAGCTATCGCGTCATCGGCGTCGAGAAGAAGCGCCGGACCAAGAGCTCGAACCCGCCCTACATCACGTCCACGCTTCAGCAGGATGCTTCGAGCCGACTTCGCATGCGGCCGCGACAGGCCATGCGCATCGCTCAGCAGCTGTACGAAGGCATCGAGCTGGGACCTGATGGGTCGACCGGTTTGATCACCTACATGCGCACCGACTCCACCCGCATCTCGGGTGATGCCGATGGCCGCGTGAAGGGATGGATCAAGGAGAAGCACGGCGAGAACTACATCGGCAGCTCGAGGAGCGCCAAGGCGGTGCCCGGCGCGCAGGACGCGCACGAGGCGATCCGTCCCACCGAGGTCAACCGGACGCCGGAATCGATCCGCCAGCACCTCAGCGCCGATCAGTTCAAGCTCTACGACCTGATCTGGCGACGCTTCGTCGCGAGCCGGATGGCGCCCGCGGTCTACGACCAGACCCAGGTGGAGATCGAAGGCGGCCAGTACGTGTTCCGGTCGACCGGGTCGGTGCTCGCGTTCGACGGCTTCTACAAGGTCTGGCCGCGCGAGGAAAACGGGGAGAACGAGCTGCCCGACCTGTCTCAGGGCGAGGACCTCGTTTACCACGGCATCAAGCCCGAGCAGCATTTCAGCCAGCCGCCGCCCCGGTACTCGGAGGCGACGCTCATCCGGGAGCTCGAGCAGCGAGGCATTGGCCGCCCGTCTACGTACGCGCCCATCGTCGAGACGATCAAGGACCACGGCTATGTCGAGCTGAAGGAACGGAGGCTGCATCCGACTCGCATCGGCGAGGCGGTGAACACGATCATGGTCGAACACTTCAAGACCATCTCGGATGACGACTACACGGCCAAGCTGGAGCAGCGCCTCGACGAGGTCGAGCGCGGAAGCGAGCAATGGGTTCCGGTGGTCAGGGACTTCTACGGTCCGCTCCAGCAAATGCTTGACGCGGCCGAGGAGGCGACTCCCGCCGACACAGACGAGGAGTGCCCGCTGTGCCATGAGGGCCACCTCGTGCGCAAGGCGAGCAAGTTCGGCCCGTTCATGGGCTGCTCGCGATATCCGAAGTGCAAGTTCCGCCGCGCCCTCACGCCGGACGGCGAGCCGCCCCAGCCCAAGCTGCTCGAGGAAAAGTGCCCGGACTGCGGCCGCCCGCTCCAGCTTCGTACCGGACGGTATGGAGAGTTCGTCGGCTGCTCGGGCTACCCCGAGTGCAAATACATCAAGCGCGAGGTGGTCCAGTCGGAGGGCCAGCCCATGGGCGAGAAGTGCCCGCAGTGTGGGGAAGGGCAGCTGGTCCAGCGCACCGGACGGTTCGGACCGTTCGTCGCCTGCTCCCGCTACCCCGAGTGCAAGTACAGGGCCGCTACGGACCGTTCAAGTCCTGCTCCGACTACCCCAAGTGCCCCGGACCGAAGGGCGCCAAGAAGGTGGAAGCGGTCTCCTGATTCGAACTCGGCCGGCTGGGTATACTCGGGTAGCCAGCCGACTTCAAGCCGGCTGAGTTAGCACGCCCGGGGCAGTGCCCCCGTCCTTCCCAGAAGGCCGGAACCGGGCGGAAGTGAAACGGGGAGGCAAATTAAACGTGGCTCAAGTGACCTTGAAGCAGCTGCTGGAGGCGGGCGTCCATTTCGGACACCAGACCAGCCGCTGGAATCCAAAGATGAAGGCGTACATCTTCACCGCGCGCAACGGAATCCACATCATCGACCTGCAGAAGACGGTGAGGCTTCTCGACGACGCGTGGGACTTCACGCGCAGCGTGGCGGCGAGTGGCCGGCCCGTGCTGTTCGTGGGCACCAAGAAGCAGGCTCAGGAGACGATCCAGACCGAAGCCGCGCGGTGCGGCATGTACTTCGTCAATCGGCGCTGGATGGGCGGCATGCTGACGAACTTCAGCACCGTGAAGAAGCGCATCGAGAGGCTCCAGGAGCTGCGTCGCATGCAGCAAGAGGGGCAGTTCGAGCACATGCCCAAGAAGGAGGCGAAAGGTCTCCAGGACGAGCTCGACCGGCTGATGTTCCACTTCGACGGCATCGCCGACATGAAGCGGCTTCCCGGTGCTCTGTACGTGGTCGACCCACGCAAGGAGCACATCGCGGTCACCGAAGCGAACCGCCTGAAGATCCCTGTCGTGGCGATCACCGACTCCAACTGCGATCCGGACGAGATCAGCTACGTGATCCCCGGCAATGACGACGCGATACGCGCCGTGAAACTGCTGACCAGCAAGATCGCCGACGCGTGCCAGGACGGCCGTCAGGAGGCACAGGCACGTGGCGAGATCCTGCCCGAGGTCGAGGACAGAGAGTTCCTGGAGACCCCGCGATACGAAGAGATCGAGGAGTATCTGGAGGACGAAGAGGACTACCTGCCGACCGTCTCCGAGGAAGAGTTCATCGGACACACCGGCAACGACGAGGAGTCGCGTTAATTGGCATCGGTCAGCCTGGACCTCGTCAAGAAGCTCCGCGAGATGTCGGGTGCCGGGATGATGGACTGCAAGAATGCGCTCGAGGAGGCCGACGGCGACCTGGAGAAGGCGTTCACAATCCTCCGGGAGAAAGGCATAGCGAAAGCGAGCAAGCGCGCGGGCCGGGCGACGGGCCAGGGCGTGGTCGAGGCGTACCTGCACACAACCGGCGAGGACTACCCGCCCCAGGTAGGCGTGCTCATCGAGGTGAACTGCGAGACCGACTTCGTGGCCAAGGGCACGGAGTTCCGCAAGCTCGCGAAGGAGCTGGCTCTGCAGGTGGCCGGGTTCGAGCCGCGCTGGGTGTCACGCGAGGACGTGCCCGATGAGGTGCTGGTCGAAGAGAGGACTGTCTACGAGGCGAAAGCTCAGCAGGACGGCAAGCCCGAGCAGATCATCCCGAAGATCGTCGAGAGCCAGATCGAGAATTTCCTGAAGCAGAGCTGCCTCCTGGAACAGTCCTACTTCCGTGAGCCGAGCCATACGGTGGAGCAGCTCATCGCGGAGTACATCTCGAAGCTCCAGGAAAACATCACCGTCCGCAGGTTCGCGCGCTTTAACATCAGGGAGTCCTGAGCCAGCTGGGAGATCGATCCCCGAAATACAACCGGGTGCTGCTCAAGCTGAGCGGTGAAGCGCTTGGCGGCAATCGAGACTATGGCATCGATCTCGGATTCGTGAAGAACATCGCGACCCAGATCAAGAGCGTGCACCAGTTGGGGGTGCAGATCGCCCTGGTTGTCGGCGGCGGCAACATCTTCCGCGGACTGGCGGCGACCGAGCTCGGGTTCGATCGCGCGACCGGCGACTACATGGGCATGCTCGCCACGGTGATCAACGCGCTGGCGATGCAGGACGCGCTCGAGCGCACGGGCATCCCGGCGCGGACGATGACCGCGATCCAGATGCCGCAGGTCGCCGAGCCGTACATCCGCCGCCGCGCCGTACGCCATCTGGAGAAAGGAAGGGTGGTCATTCTCGCCGCCGGAACGGGCAATCCTTACTTCACGACCGACACGACCGCCGCGCTGCGCGCGGTCGAGATCGAGGCGGACGTCATCCTGAAAGCCACGAAGGTTGACGGGGTGTACACCGCCGACCCCACGCGTGATCCGACGGCGACGAAGTTCGCGCACCTCGGCTACATGGAGGTGCTGAACCGCGGCATCGAGGTGATGGACAACACAGCGCTGACGCTGTGCATGGACAATGGCGTACCGATCGTCGTGTTCAACCTGCTCCAATCAGGCAACATCGAACGCGTAGTGCTGGGTGAGGAGATCGGAACTTTGGTCAGCGCTGCTTCATGATCGATCCGATCCTGCGCGACGCTGAATCGAAGATGGCGAAGTCGGTCGAGCATTTCGCCTCTGAGCTCGCGTCCATCCGCACCGGCCGAGCGAATCCGGCGCTCATCGATAAGGTGATGGTCCCGTACTACGGCACGCCGACACCGCTGAACCAGCTCGCGCAGATCAGCGCGCCGGAGCCGCGCCTTCTGGTCGTGCAGGTTTACGACAAGAGCCAGCTTGGGGCGATTGAGAAAGCACTTCGCAGCGGGGAGCAGGGCCTCAACCCGACGAACGACGGCCAGCTCATCCGGGTCCCCATCCCGCCGCTCACCGAGGAGCGCCGGAAGGAGTACGTGAAGCTAGCGCGGCACAAGGCGGAGGAGGCGCGGGTGGCCATCCGAAACATCCGCCGGGACGAGCTCCATCGCATCGACCAGATGCAGAAGGCGGGCGAGGTGGCGGAAGACGAATCGAAGCGCGGCCATGCCCGCCTGCAGAAAATCACCGAAGCCCAGATCGAAAGAGTGGAAGCCCTAGCAGCCCGCAAAGAATCCGAAGTAATGGAGCTCTAGACCCCGAAGCTGTTTTCAGGCCCAGTCGGTACGCTTTCCTCAGCTTTGGATTCACAAGTCCCCCAACACATCGGGATCATCATGGACGGCAACGGGCGCTGGGCCCGCCGGCGCAGCCACCCGGCCAGCTTCGGCCACCGAGCCGGCGTCCGCTCGATCAAGCGCGTGCTCGAGGCGTGCGAGGAGCTCGGCGTCCACGTCCTCTCCGTCTACGCGTTCTCGACCGAGAACTGGACCCGGCCGCGCGCAGAGGTTCGCGCGCTCATGCGCCTTTTCCACGAGACGATGCAGCGTGAGATCGACGAGATGCACCGCCGGGGCGTGCGTATCGTGGTCAGCGGGATGCGCGACGGCCTTTCGTCACGCATGCGGGAGAGAATCGACGAGGCTGAGCGGCGCACCGCGAATAACGCAAAGGGCGTCCTCAACGTTTGCCTCAATTACGGTGGCCGGCAAGAGATCGTGGATGCGGTGAGGAAGGTGGTAGCGGACGGGCTTACCCCGGACCAGATCGATGAAGCCGCCGTCTCCGCGCGGATGTATCACCCCGACCTTCCGGATCCCGACCTGATCATCCGGACCGCGGGGGAACGCCGCGTCAGCAACTTCCTCTTGTGGCAAGGGGCATACGCGGAGATGCTCGTCACCGATACCTTGTGGCCCGACTTCGGCCCCGACGACCTGAAAGCGGCGCTCGCCGATTACGCCTCGCGCATCCGCCGTTTTGGCGGGCGGCCGGAAGTTGCGGCGAATGCCAACTCCCCACTTGCTAGGGAGGTCGCCGGCGAAGCCCGCGGGTGGGGCCGCTTGGGTGGGGCTGCCCGATGACGACGCAGAATCCGTCAATGGCGAGCGGCTGGAAGCCGAGTCCACTCATGGTTCGCATCCTGAGCGCGTTCGTCTTCCTCGGCCTCGTCATCGGGTTGGTCCTGGTCGGGATCTATGGCGTATACGCCCTGGTCCTCCTGCTCGGAGGCCTTGCGCTCTGGGAGTTCAACGGCCTGTCCGACCGCATGGGGTTTCGAGCGCCGACCTGGCTGCTCTTCCCGCTCGGACTGTTTTTGGCGTTCAGCGGCACGGTCCTGAAACAGATCGACGTCGCCCTCGTCCTGTCTCTGGCCCTGGTCGGAGGGCTGGCCGTGTTCCTGGTAGTTCCAGGTCGCCGGCAAGGCCTCGGGCGATGGGCCATGGGCACGGCCGGGGCGCTCTACATCGGAATGCCGTTCAATTACTACCTTCTTCTCTATACCTCGAAGCCCAACGGGCTGGCCTGGACGTTGTTCACGATCCTCGCCGTGGTCGTGAGCGATGCGGCGGCGCTGCTGGTCGGCAGCCGCATCGGCCGGCATCCGTTCTTTCCGACGATCAGCCCAAATAAGACGGTCGAAGGCGCGGTGGCCGGGGTGGTCGGGGCCGTCGTCGTGATGTTGATCGGCGTTTCAGCCGTGATCGGCCTGTCTCCGATCCATGCAATCGTGCTCGGCGTGCTGATCGGAATCAGCGCCGAGGTGGGGGACCTGGTGGAGTCTCAGATGAAGCGCATCGCCGAGGTCAAGGATTCCTCGCACCTCATCCCGGGACACGGCGGCGTGCTGGACCGGCTCGATTCGATCCTCTTTCCGCCGATCCTCGTCTATTTCTACGTCACGATGTTCCACATTCTTTAGATGACGAGACCGATCAACGTGGCGGTCCTCGGCGCCACCGGATCCATCGGCCGGCAGACACTCGACGTGATCGATCGGAACCCCGGTCGGTTTCGCCTGTTCGGGCTGACCGAAGGCGTCCGTTCCACCAACCGCGAAGCCGACTACCTGGTTCAAGGTCAGGCGGGCGAGCCTGAGTTCGATGCGCGGGTCGAGTCCATGGTCACCGACCCGCGGTGCGATGTAGTGGTCGTCGCGATTCCCGGCGCCCGTGCTCTCGGGCCGACGCTTTCCGCGCTGCACGCCGGCAAGGATGTGGCCCTCGCGACCAAGGAGGTGCTCGTGATGGCCGGCGCGCTGGTCATGAAGGCCTTCGCCGGGCGCGCGCAGGGCGCACTCCCAGAAATCAAGGGCATCCGTCCGATCGATTCCGAGCACAGTGCGATCTGGCAGTGCTTGTGGGGGGAGCGGCGCGAAAATGTCCGCCGCTTGATCCTCACGGCCAGCGGCGGGCCGTTCTGGGCCCACCCGGACCTCGACCTCGACCAGGTTTCGGTCGAGCAGGCGCTCAACCATCCGCGTTGGTCGATGGGCCCAAAGGTCACCGTCGATTCGGCAACCCTCATGAACAAGGGCCTCGAGCTGATCGAGGCGCATCACCTGTTCGGCATCCCGCTGGACGCGATCGCGGTCTGCATCCACCCGCAGAGCGTCGTTCACTCGCTGGTCGAGCTCGTCGACGGCTCGCTGAAGGCCCAGCTCGGCCGTCCCGACATGCGGCTGCCGATTGCCGTCGCGCTCGCCTACCCCGACCGCCTCTCCGACGCGGTCCCGTCGACGAGCATGAAGGAGCTGAGCGGGCTCGAGTTCCATGACCTGGACGAGGGCCGGTTCCCGAGCGTGAGGCTCGCGCGCCAGGCGGCGGTCAAAGGCAACGGGCACCCCGCGGTTCTGAACGCGGCGAACGAGGAGGCGGTGAAGGCCTTCCTGGCCCGTGAGATCCCGTTCAGCGGGATCGTGCGCAGCGTCGAGGGCGCCCTGGGCGCGTTCAAGGGGGGCGGAGAATCGCTGGAGGCCATCCTTGACGCGGACCGCTGGGCGCGGGCTTACATCCGGGAGAACTCCGGTAGTCTGAGGGCCCTATGAACATCCTGCTTTACGTCGTCGCAGTCGCCGGAATGTTTCTCCTGCTGATCGCCCCGCACGAGGCAGGCCACTTCGCTTTCGCCAAGCTCTTCAAGCTCCGAGTGATCGAGTTCTCGATCGGCGCCGGGGCTAAGGTCTGGTCTTTCACTCGAGGAGGCACTCTCTACGCGCTCCGGGCCCTTCCCATCCTCGGCTACGTCCGGATGGGGGGAATGGAGGCGGGCGACTTCGAGGACCCCAACGGCTTCCACCGCAAGCCGGCGCTGCAGAGGATCCTGATCCTGTTCGGCGGCCCGCTCGCGAACTTCCTGGTCGCCATCATCGTGGTCACCGGCTTCAACCTCACGCAGCTCAACACCGATCCGGGAAAGGTGGTGGGCGTGGTGAAGGACTCGCCCGCCGCCGCCGCCGGCTTCCAGGCAGGCGACCGTCTGCTCACCGTCAACGGCAAGACCATCACCAGCCCCGACCAGATCCGCCAGGAGGAGACCGCCGCGCCAGGAGCCCCGCTCCTGATCACCGGAGTGCACGCCAACGGACAATCCTTCCAGTACTCGGTCGTGCCGAAGTGCCAGGGCACCTCATGCCAGGTCGGGTTTGGCATCCGCCGCATCCTCACACCGCAGACTGCGGTGGTTGATGGGGCCTCGTTTCCGGTGGTTGCGATAGGAAGCCTCGTCCAGGGCCTGTCGCAGCTGGTCAGCGGCCAGGTGCCCGGCGGCTTGCTGGGCCCGTCAGGGCTGACCGGGCCGATCGGCATCGCCGACGTCACGCTGAGCTCGGTCAACCAGGGCGTCGCGAACTACCTGCTCCTGGTCGCGCTCCTCTCCGTGGCGCTCGGGTTCACCAACCTTCTGCCCCTGCTCGCGCTCGACGGAGGAAGGATTGTGGTGGTGATCGTCGAGGTGCTGCGACGGCGTCCGTTCGACCGCGGCATGGAGCTGAACATCCAGCGATGGGGACTGGTCGCCCTGCTCGCCCTTGCCGCGTTGATCAGCTTCCTCGACATCCAGCGCATCGTCACCGGGCAGTTCCCGGGGGTTCACTAGCCGTTGGCGATGGCGAACCGGCGGAAGGCAATTCCGGTCAACGTGGGTGGGGTGGTCATCGGTGGGGCGGCGCCGATCGCCGTCCAGACCATGACCAAGACCGACACCCGTGACGTCAAGGCGACCCTGCGCCAGATCCACGAGCTGAAGGAGGCGGGCTGCGAGATCGTCCGTCCCGCGGTGCCCGATCACGAAGCCGCAGAAGCGTTGAAGGAGATCGTGAAGGGTTCGCCTCTGCCCGTCATCGCCGACATTCACTACGACCACACGCTCGCTCTGATGGCGATCGAAGCCGGCGTGCATTGCCTGAGGCTCAACCCGGGCAACATTCCGGATCGCGACAAGGTCGCGAAGGTCGTCGCCGCCGCCAAGGAGCGCCAGATTCCATTCCGTATCGGGGTCAACGCGGGGTCGCTGCCCGAAGAGGTGCACAAAAGCCTGCGTGAGCAGCACCAGATCAACCGCGACGACCGCGAGCAGACGGCCGACCGCATGGTCGAGGTCGCACTCGGCCACTGCAAGATCCTCGAGGATCTCGACTACGGCCCGGGCTTCATCAAGGTTTCGCTGAAAGCGACCGACGTCTGGACCAACATCATGGCGAACCGGAAGTTCGCGGCCGCGCGGCCGTACCCCATCCATCTGGGGGTCACCGAGTCCGGACCCGTGGAGGCGGGCAGCATCCGAAGCGCGGTCGGCATGGGCATCCTCCTCAGCGAAGGCATCGGCGACACCATCCGCGTTTCACTCGCTACGTCGGATCCGCGAGAGGAGGTGCGCGTCGCCCACGAGATTCTGAAGACGCTGGCCTTCCGCAACGAGAGCCCGACGCTGGTCGCCTGCCCGACTTGCGGGCGGCTGGAGTACGACATGGTGCCCACTGTCAAGGCTGTCGAGTCATACATCGCGAAGCTCAAGGTTCCGATCACTGTCGCGGTGATGGGCTGCGTCGTCAACGGTCCGGCGGAGGCCCGACATGCCGACATCGGCGTGACCGGTGGGCGCGGCAAGGGCGTGATTTTTAGGAAAGGTAAGCTGTACAAGACCGTGCCCCAGGAGGAGCTGCTTCCAGTGTTGCTGGCCGAGATCGATGCGATCGCGGCCGAGCACGTCCCGGCGGCGATCCAAAGCTGAAGCAAACCCTGGAAGAGCCGCAGGACTTCGTCAAAGAAGTCACCAAGATGTCGGTCGACTTCGACCGCTGGTACACGGACGTCATCCGCAAGGCGGAGCTGGCGGACTGGTCCGGGGTCAAGGGCATGATGGTCGTCCGCCCCTACGGCTGGGCCATGTGGGAAGCGATGATGCGGGCCTTCGACGACATGATCAAGGAGAGCGACCACGAGAACTGGGCCTTTCCGCTGCTCATCCCTCGCGACCTGTTGCTGAAAGAGGCCGAGCACGTCGAAGGTTTCGCGCCCGAGGTCGCGTGGGTCACGAAGGCGGGCGGT
>VBKD01000102.1 GCA_005888075.1 Chloroflexota bacterium | reverse complement strand
CCGTCGAGCCAGTGATAGCTCGATGCCCCATGGACAGCCAGGTGCGAGATGCGGTTCCGACCCCAGATACTGAGCATCCGTTCCAGGCGTTCCCTATCGGCTGCGACGACACGCGGCGCGATCACGGGGCGCAGCAGCTGCGTCAGCGCAAGGATGACGAGCCCGTAGCTGACCAGCGGCAGCGTGCTCAGGAACCAGCTCGCGCGTTCGGTCAGCGCCCGATATCCGGTTGAGCTGCCTGCCAATCCGATGAGAAGTGTTTCGAGAGCGGTGATCACGCCGGACTCTCGCTCAAGCTGGCCGCCAAGCAAGAGAGAGCCGGTCACCGCGTAAAGAACCGCGACCGCCACGCCGGTGCCGAGCACGGCCAGGCCCCACCGCACCCGGCGCGGATCGGAGTCGGCGTCGAAGTGGTGGCGGAACCACCACAGCCCGGACATGATCCAACCGAACAGGGCCGCGACTTCGAAGTCGAGGTCCTTGACCAGCTCAAAGACGATGGTGGCGCCGAGAACGAGCATGGTCAGGCGAAACGCGACCCGTTTGCCCCGCGCGATTCCTCCCGCAAGGAGCAGCAGGGTCAGTCCCGCGAGCACGGCGCCGGTGCGCCCTCCAAGCGAGATGCTCTCCGGCACCAGGACGCTCAGCACCTGGCTGCGCGTCTGATGCTGGATCAGCAACGCGCCGACGATGTCGATGGCAGCGCTGATCACCAGCAGGCCGGCAAAAAACCACCGTACCCGTCTCCGCTCCAGGCGGGATTCCGGGTCCATGTTGTTTACAAGGGTACGAACGCCCCTAAAAGGACGCTGAATCCCTCAAAGCTCGATCTGCTCGACCGTATCGACTATCCGGGCTTGAGGGTTCCTCATCACGTTTTGGCCTTCGCCGTTCCACACCCGGCGCATTTTGGTCAGCAGTCCTTCAGCATCCTCAAGGGTGTCGAACTCGAGGTCGATGAGTACGTAGTTCGGATCTTCGACCGACCGCGAGACCTGATATCGACGAACGCCAGACCCTTTCCGGTCGACCGGATCGCTGTCGAAAGCGCGCTTCCAACCTGCGAAGTCGGGGACTGCATGTTCGATCCGCAAAATGGGCATGTCTTGGCTCCTTTACGGGGCGGATGGACCGATGACCTCGACCTCGTTTCCGTCGGGGTCGTCGACGTAGAAGGTGCGCACGCCCTTCAGCACTGGGTGGACCCCGTGGCGTACCTCGACCCCGGCTTCGATGAAGCTGTTCTCCAGCTCGTCGTAGTGACGGCGGTCGACCCGAAAAGCCAGGTGATGCAGCACGCGCTTCTCTTTGTGTCGCGGGAAATAATCGGCCGGGTGAGGATGCGGAACCAGGACGATCATCTCGGGAATGCCCCCCGGCTTGGCGGCCATCAAGAACTTGTTCGGCATCTCAGCAGGCGACATGATCTCGAGCCCGAACATGTCGCGGTAGAACTGGAGCGCAGCCTCCATATCGGCTACCCACAGCACGATCTCGGCGAGGCCTTCGACTTTGCTCATGCCGCGACCGCCGATGCTATCGCCTCGAGGTTCGCATCGCGAACGCGGGGTGGAACCGAGCAGCCCGGTGCAAGAAGCAATCCACGTCGAGCGGTTTCAGCCACTGCCCGATTCGCCTCCGCCTCGATCTCCGAAATCGGGCCGCGCACCAGCGTGCCGCGCTGGCTCAGCCCGCCCATGACCGGTCGGCCCGATATCTCGCGCCCCTGAGACAGGGATGGGTTGCCCTGGTTGTGGATCGACCAGCTCACCGCCTGCGCCGGCATATCGTGCGCCATCCCGAAATTCAGGTTCGAGCCGCACAGGTGCACGACGTTGAACCACGCGGCAGGTGGCAGCTGGTCGAGCACTCCGATGTCATAAGGCATCACCAGCTGGCGGTATACCGCCTCAGGCATCGCATCCTTGCTCGCGTAGCCGGAGATCGCGTAGAAGATTCCCGCCGCACCGGCGTCGACCGACCGACGGCTGAAGTCCACCAGCGCCTCGGCCACCTTGTCCAGTGCGGGCCGGACCAGGTCGGGGTGCTTGCGAAGCTCGCGCACCACACGAGCCGGGGACTTGCCCACCAGGTATCCGCCCACGGTGATGGGGCTGAACACGGTTTGAATCACCGGCACATCCGGACCGAGCTCCCGCGCGGTCATGCGTAAGGACTCGACCTGATCGTCCAGCGCCCGCCGGTTGAGCAGCCCGACAGAACGCCACGATTCGAGGTCGGGCACCACGGCTTTGACCAGCACCGGCGCTCGGAGCCGGTGACCGGCCGGCCGGTACTCGGAGCCGAACGCCTCGGCGAAGCAGCTGGCCCGCGGCTGGAACTTCACGAAGTCCCACCCAAACCTTCGAGCCCGCTCGACGGTGATCGCGGCCAGAGTGTCCGCCGCCCATTCCTCGCGATACGTGTGGCCCCACGCGCCGGCTGGCGGCCGGTCCGCCACAGACATCGCGAGCGCGGCCTCGACTCTCTCCCTCACTGAGGCGAGTTTAAGCTGGACGTGTTGGACGCAATTGAGCGCGAGGCTGCGCGGCTGCGAGCCGCGGCCGAGGCAAAACCGTTGCGCCTGCCCGTGAACCGCCGGGTCGACGAAACCCACCGCGCGATCACCGACGACGGCCTATCGGTGTGGTTCACGATCCAGGTCTCGCCGCACAGCCGCATCCAGGAGGCGATCTTCGAACGACCTGATCGCGTGCCCTCGGACGAAGAGTGCCGGCGCTGGCTCGGCCTGCTCATCGTCGGCGCAGAGGCGACGGAAGCGCCGGGCCTGCCGGGCGCGATGACGCGCCGCTTCGAAGCCTTCGAGCACAGCCCCGAGCGCGAGGCGCCCATCGCCTGATGCGGTACTCCCCATCGGTCGGCCAGGAGCTGCGCCGCATCGTCGGTCGCGACTACGTGATCGACAATCACAACGACCTCCGGATCTTCGAGCGCGACGGGTCGATCGAGGGCGCCATGCCGGACGCTATCGTTCTGCCGGCTTCCTCGGAGCAGGTCGCGGATGTGATGTTCGTCGCGGCCAAGAACCGGATCCCTGTCGTCCCCCGAGGCGCCGGCACCGGGCTGTCGGGAGGAGCGGTGACCATCTACGGCGGCATCGCGCTCCAGATGAGCCGCATGCGCCGCATCATCGAGATCGACCCGATCGCGCAAACCGCCCTCGTCGAGCCAGGTGTGGTCAACCAGGAGCTTTCTCTCGTGGCGGCTCGCCACGGGCTCTTCTACGCCCCGGATCCTTCGAGCCAGAAGGCATGCACCGTCGGCGGCAACGCCGCCGAGAATTCCGGAGGGCCGCACTGCCTTTACTACGGCGTCACGACCAACCACGTCCTGGGGATGGAGGTCGTGCTCGCTGACGGCAGCCTGCATTGGGTCAGCGGAGACGCGCCTGACCGCACCGGGCTCGACCTCTGCGGGATCCTCGTCGGTTCCGAGGGAACGCTCTGCGCGATCACCAAGGTCAAGGTGCGATTGCTGCGCGTCCCGCCGAGCGTCGCCACGCTGCTCGCCGCGTTTCCGAGCATCGAGACGGCAAGCCAGGCGGTCTCTGCCGTGATCGGGAACGGCATCGTCCCCGCCGCCCTCGAGATGATGGACAACGTCACCGTCGGCGCGGTCGAGGCGCATTACCACGCGGGCTACCCCACCGAGGCCGGCGCCGTGCTGCTGGTCGAGGTCGACGGAATCGCCGAGTCGACGCGCGAGCTCATGGCAAAGATCCGCGAGATCCTGGCTCAGAGCTCCGGGTTCGCGATGCGTGAGGCCCAGACACCGGCCGAACGCGAGCTGCTTTGGGCGGGACGCAAGGGCGCCATCGGCGCGCTGGGGAGAATCAAGCCCAACTACTACCTGCATGACGGGGTGGTGCCGCGGTCGCGGCTACCCCAGGTGCTGTCCGCCGTGGGCGAGATCGGCATTCACTACAAGCTGCCGGTCGCCAACGTGTTCCACGCCGGCGATGGCAACCTGCATCCCAACATCCTGTTCGACATGCGCGATCGCGGCGTCCTGCACCAGGTCGAGGAGGCCGGTGAGGAGATGCTGCGCGCGGTGGTCGAGCTGGGTGGCGCGCTTTCCGGCGAGCATGGCATCGGACTCGAGAAGGCCGCCTTCATGCCGTGGGTGTTCACCGAGGACGACCTCGACGCGATGCAGCGTGTCAAGGCTGCGTTCGACCAGCAGGCCATCCTCAATCCCGGCAAGATCTTCCCCGACGCCACCCGCAAGCCGGTCCGCCTCGCCGGTCGATCCGGGCTCGCGTTGGAGGCAAAGTGGTGGTGACGGCGGTGGCCGGAAGCGCCACCGACAAGCCGGCGACCGCCGAGGAGCTCGCCCGCCGGCTGCATCAGGCAGCCGAGGCGGGCACCGCAGTCATCCCGGTCGGCGGCGGAAGGGCGAGCGGCATGGGCGATGTGACGGAACGCCGCGGGGTGGCCCTGCACACCTCCCGGCTGGATCGGGTCATCGAGCACTCGCAGGCCGACATGGTCGTCACCGTCGAGGCGGGCATCACGCTCGAGGCGCTGCAGGCCCACCTGGCCAAGTCGGGACAGTTCCTGCCAATCGACCCGTTCAACTCGCCCGGCCACACAATCGGCGGTCTGCTCGCCACAGGCTGGTCGGGACCCCTGCGCCTACGCTTCGGTTCGGCACGCGACTTTCTGATCGGCATCAGGGTCGCACTGCCTGACGGAAAGCTGGCCAGCGGTGGCGGGCGCGTGGTCAAGAACGTCAGCGGCTACGACATGATGAAGCTGCACTACGGAGCGCTCGGCTCGCTGGGCGTGATCGTGGCCGCGTCGTTCAAGGTCTTTCCGAGACCACTCCATGACGTGACGCTCGAGGCATCGCGTCCATCCTTCGACGAGGCGTGGACGGAAGCCGAGCGGGTCCTCTCGCTGCCACTTGCGCCATCCGCCCTCGAGCTTTTCTCCGACGGGCGCATGCTGGCGCGTTTTTCCGGCAGCCCGGACGCTGTCAATCGCACGGCCGCCGAATGTGGCTGGGCGACCGGCGACGAATCGGTGTGGAGCGATCACTCACGGCGCGCGCCCGAACGCTGGGCCCGCATCGCTGTGCCGCGGACAGAGCTGAAGCGCATCCTCAAGGCACTGCCGCATGGAGAGGGATGGTGGGCTTCGCCTGGGGTTGGTATCGCACACTGGCCGGTCGACGCGACCGCCAACGCGGTCCTCGACATGCGCGCCAAGGTGGAGTCCGCCGGTGGGACGCTCGTCATGCTCTCCGCGCCGCCGGACTTCATGCAGCAGGTCGGCGCGTGGGGAACGCCGCCACCGACGCTTGAGATCATGCGCCGGCTCAAGGATGCGTTCGACCCCAAAGGGATCCTGAACCCGGGTAGATTCGTCGTCTGATGGAAACCAAGGTTCCGGTGAGACGGGACAGCTTTCCACTCCTGTCCGACGACGATCTCGCCACGTGCGTCCACTGCGGCCTGTGCCTGGACGCGTGCCCGACGTTTCGCGTCACCGGCCTCGAGACCGAATCCCCACGGGGCCGCATTTACCTCATGACGCAGTGGAAGCGCGGCACAATGCCCTTCCAGGAGGAGCAGGTGCGGCACATCGATCTGTGCCTGGGATGCCGGACATGTGAAGCGGTCTGCCCCTCCGGCGTGCCGTACGGCCGAATCATCGAGACCGGCCGCGCGGAGGTGGAAGCGCATCGCCGCCCCTCGCTGAAGCGTTGGGCGAGCCGCACCGCTCTTCGGCAGCTCGTCGCGTACCCGGAACGCTTGAGAGCGATGGGATCGGTCACCCGTGCGGCACAGAGGATCGGCCTCACGTCGATGCTGCGTCCCGGGCGCCAGCTGCCGCAGCTTCGCCGGCCATTCGAACGGCCTTTGGGCGGCATCGCCCCCGCCATCGGTCAACGCAAGCACCGGGTCGCGTTCCTCGTCGGGTGCGTCATGCCCATCATGTATCCGCAATCGCACGAGGCCGCGGTGAAGCTGCTTCAGCTCGCGGGATGCGAGGTGTGGTTTCCCAAAAACGAGCGGTGCTGCGGAGCCCTGCTCGCGCACAACGGAGACCTCGAGGGCGCTGAAGTGTTGCGGGAGGACAACACCAGGGTGTACGCGGCGCAGAATTTCGACGCCCTCATCGTCGACTCGGCGGGATGTGGCGCCCACCTCAAAGATTTCTATCCGGCGCTCAAGGGGCGCGTCAAAGACCTCACGGAATGGCTCGCGGAAATCGGTCTGCCTGAACCCAAGCACGACGTAGCCATGAGGGTCACGTATCAGGACGCGTGCCACCTGGCCCACGCTCAGCGCATCCGCAAACCACCGCGTGATCTCATCCGGTCGTTACCGGGCGTGGAGTTCGTCGAGATGCGACATCCCGACATCTGCTGCGGGGCCGCGGGCCTCTACAGCACGCTCGAGCCGGACATGTCGAACCGCATCCTCCAGGAAAAGCTCGACGACCTTCTCACGACGGGCGCCGAGGTCGTCACCGCTGCCAACCCCGGATGTCAGATGCAGCTCGAATCAGGTCTGCGAAGTCGCGGATCAAAGATGCGAGTCGAGCACATTTCGGAGCTTCTGCTCCGCGCGTACGAACCGGCCGCCGTCTAGAGCTTGATCTTCGGCAGGACAGCGGTCTTGGTCACGTCGACCTCGACGCGCGCCACGGCCAGCGTCACGTTGTCAGGAGCTCCAAGCTCGCGGCACCGTTCGATCACTCGCTCGGCGCCTCGGTCGAGGTTGCCATCCTTCAGCAAGAGCCGGCCCATCTCCTCCACGCTGACCCCTGCCGTCTCCACCCCATCGCTGCACAGCACGACGGCGTCGCCTTCTTCCAGCTTCACCTTGTCCGTGTAAGGCTGAATCTGCTCCCACACCCCGACCGCCCGCGTCAATCGATGCTTGAGCGGGTGGTTCTCCGCCTCTTCCGGTTTGATCAGGCCGAGGCGCACCTGCTCCGCCGGCCATGAGTGGTCCTGCGAGATGAGCTTCGCGAAGCCGTTGCGGAACAGATAGGCGGGACTGTCCCCGACGTTGAGCAGGCCCAGCTCCCCGGCCTTGATCGCTGCGATGACCATGGTGCTCCCCATACCCGCCCAGTCCGGGTTGTCACGCGAGGCTTCGAAGACCGCGGTGTTCGCTTCCTTGCAGGCGCGCTTCAAGCGCTCGACGTCGGATCCGTCCTGGCCGTCTTCGGCCAGGATCTTGGTCACGGTCTTGACGGCCAGCAAGCTCGCGGTCTGGCCGGCGGCGTGTCCGCCCATTCCGTCGCAGACCACCAGCAGCGTGTCCAGGCCGGCCTTGCTGCGCCAGACGATCACAGAGTCTTCGTTCTCTTCCCGCTCGAGACCCGGGTCGGTGGCCCAGGCGATACGTAATCGCATCTAGATCTGAACAGACAGCCCTGGCTTTCCGGTCACGCTCCGAGGATCGCAAAGTGGACTGCGTTCTGGCCGATCGTGAGCCGGTCGCCATCGTTGAGCTGCTTTTCCTGGATCGGCTCGCCATTCACAAGGGTGCCGTTGGTGCTGCCCAGATCGACGATCCAGAACTGATCCCCACGGCGCTCCATGCGGGCGTGGTGCCCGCTGGTCGCGGGGTCACGCAAGATCACGTCGTTGTCGGGCGAGCGGCCGAGCCGCACCGCGTGGTCGCCCGCGCGGTGGGTGTGGCCCGCGTCGGGACCTGACTCGATGGTCAGCTCAGCCAGAGCGGTGGCGCCCGGGGCCGTGCCAAAGGCGGACGCGGAGCGGCCGGCAGGCATCGTCTCGGCCACCGGAGGCGGCGCCGCGGGCGGCGGCTGCCATGCGGGCATCAACGTGGTCGCCTCGCGATCGGCGGGCGAGCCGCCAGGTGGCGCGATCATGGTCTCCGCGACCTCGGACTGACGCGAAGCGGCCGGGGACCGCCAAGCGGGGGCCGGAGGGGCTTCTTCTCTCTCGTCAGGCTCCGGCTCGGCGGCAGCTTGCGCTACCTCCTCATTCGGCGCCTCGGCCGGGGTGCGCCAGCCTTGAGCGCCGGCCGCCAGCTCCGCATCGGTGGTCGATTGCGGCGGGGCTTCCGGTTCGGCGGGCGCAGGTGCGGGGGGCGACCAGGCCGCCGCAGGTGCGGTCCAGGACGGCGGTGCCACGGGTTCCTGCGGCTGGGCCGACGGTGGGGACCAGGATGGCGCCGGCGGAGCGGCCGGCTCCCTCCCATGACGGGGCGACTGTGGGAGCCGGGGCGGGCGGAGCCTGAGGCGAACCGCCCCAAGACGGCGCGGCGGGAGGACTCCATGACGGAGCTGCGGGAGCAGCGGGCGGGACCGGCTCTGCCGCCCGGGGTGCCGGTGCCGGCGGTGCAGGCGGTGCAGGCGCAGCGGGGGCCGGCGGTGCGCCCCATGAGGGCGCCGGAGCTGAAGGCGCGGGGGCGCCCCATGAGGGGGCCGGCGGCGCGGGTTGCGACTGCGGTGGAGGTGAGCCCCAGGCCGGAGCGGCCGGCTCGGGTGTCGATGCCGGCGTGGGCGAACCCCACGTTGGCGCGCCCGCAGGCGCGCTCGGACCAGCGGACGGCGTGGACTGTGGTGCGGGCGGTGCGCCCCATACCGGGGCCGGTGCCGCGGGAGCGTTCCACGATGGTGAGGGAGCCGGAGCACCGGGCGTGGGTGCGGCTGGCGCCGCCGGCGTACCCCAGGTGCCCTGGCCTGGTGGTCTGGGCGGTGCGGCTGGGGCCCCACCGCCCCACGCGGGAGAGGGTGGCGCCACCATGGTCGGAGCAACGGCGGCGGGCGGCCTTGTCGCGGGCGCTGGAGGCGCCCATGTCGCAGCCACACCTGCTGTTTGGTTCGACGGCGTCGCGGGACGCACCGGCGGAGCCACCTTCTTCTTACGACGGCGGCGGGTCAGGAGAAACAACACGCCGGTAAGCAGGGCTGCCACCGCCAGGATGATTACCGAGTATTCAGTTGGCATGCGGTGGAGGGTCCTCCCTTAGCGCTTGGTGCGGCAATCGTTCATTTAGTTAATGCGCCATCTGCGCAGCGGTGAAGTATGCCATTCGGATTGGCGAGATCAATCGGACTCCAGCGTACTTCGAACGCCGGCGGGGCCGCTTTCGATCACCAGCCGGCCCGATGCGACGCCGGGCACCGTGACATCCGCCTCCAGCGAATGCCCTCCATCAGCCATTGGTTCTCCCGTGACGACATGGACGACAAGGCGCCGGCCGAGCGGCATATCCAATCGCTTGGGCAGCGGCGCCAGGCCGGCGTGCGTCTCGAGCTGGAGCTGGTGGCGCGGGATGAGGACGCCGTCAAGGCGCAACCCGCTGATGCCGACGAGCACGGCCGGGCGGGTGCGGTTCTCGAGCGCGAAGCTCAGGCCTTGCCGCTCCGCGTGCAGGCTCTTCAGGTCGGCCAGGCGCTCGGCCAGGTAGCGGGGTATCTCTGGGCGCGGTCGCGGTGGAGGCATCCTGGAGGTGACGAGAAAGTCCAGGTTCACGCGGTCGACCTCGTGTCCAGCCACCGTGAGCGTCGCCTCGAGGCGGTACTCGCCCTCGGCCGCGAGCGGGAGGCTGACGGTCGTCGCGCTGAGCGCCGGCTCGAAGGCCGTCGGCACCTCCACGTCAACCATTCCCGAGTAGGCCTTCTTCTGGACTGCATCACGCACCCGTCCGAGTCCACGCACTCCGACCGCTCGCTCTCGAGACACGGACCACCGCACCACTCCTCGACCCATCAGCTCCGGGTCGTCGTTGACGATCACCAGTCGCGCGGCAAAGGGCACGCTGGGATTCTGGAGAAAGCCGAACGGCCGCTCCGGCTCGAACGCAAGTGGCTCGATGATCAACCGGGTCGGCCGGAATGCATGCGCCAGCGCTTCGTACGCCGGCTTGGCATGACGCGAGCTGTCCACCAACCCAAACCCGATTGCCGGAAACGGGTCGATCAGGTGATACGCGAAGGCGCCCCAGCACGACTCGAATTTCCTTGTGCGCAGGTGCTCGGCGGCAAACCGCACCAGATCGGCCTGATACGACTGCGATGCCTCGACATAGTCCTGGAGGCTCTGGTAGGCGGATGGCAATCCCGCTCCCCGTTCCGCCCAGTTGACCGGCTGCAATCCGACATGACGCCATGCCGGTTCGTCGTCCGCCACCGGCCATCGCTTCTCGATCCTTTCCCAAACGGGAGAATCCATCGACGGTAGCGATTGAGCCCCGAATGCGCTCACCATCATCGGCTCGACCTGAGCGAGGTCTCGCCACCATCCCGACGACCAGCCGACCATCAGATGCAGGTCGACGTCCCCTGATGCTGCCAGTGCCGGGCGGGTGCGGTCGAGGTGTTCGAAGGACGCCTTCAGCTCCTGGTCGATCGAATGGTTCTGGCGGACCGCATGGACTTCGCCCAGATCGAAATTGGTGGAAAGCCACGGCGGCTCGTCATGCGCGGTCCACATCGCGATGGACGGATGGTTGTAGAGCATCCCGACCATCTCGACCTGCTGCTCGCGCGCCGCGCTCTCGAAGAACCTGGACTCTTCGGATTTGCCGTGGTAGACGTAAGTCCCGGTGAGGGGCAGGTCCTGGAAGACTAGAAGCCCCTCCTCGTCGGCCTGGCGGTAGAACTCCTCCGGCAGCACGTTGGCGACGACGCGGAGGGCATCGAGATTTGCCTTCTTGGCGAGAGCGATGTCGGCCGCGAATCGGTCGACCGTGAGCTCATCCAGTCGCCATGACGGCGCGTAGCACGCGCCGCGCAAGAAGATGGGCCGGCCGTTGACCGTGAAATTCCACCGGCGGGGCCCGATGTCCCATTTGAGCTCGCGGAACGCAAAGGTTTCGTCAACACGCGATGACTCGTTGCCGTCAGCGGTTCGAGCGACCACCTCGGCGCGATACACCTGCTGTTCGCCGAGACGCCAGGGCTCCCAACGCTTTGCGCCCGGGAACGCGAGGCGCATCGAGACGGTTTGCTCCCCGCCGCCTTCGAGCCGAACCTCGCGGCGGAGGCGCAGAGGCTCGCGGCCCGCGCTCGGCACGGCCAGCTCGACCTCTCCCTCCATCTCTCGGCCGTCAAGGTTGCGCAGCCGGGCCTCGACCTCGAGGCGGCCGTCGCCGCCTTCGAATCCGGGCTTGAAGCGCAGCCAGTCGAGCGTGATCGGACCCACGTACTCGAGTTCCACCGGCCGCCACAGGCCGAGCGGGACCTCGATCCGGTACGGCTCGGGCAGGCTGCCGTAGGCAGAGGCCGGGTAAGGCTTCAGGTCGCCGTCGTTGAACATGCCCATGATGTGGCGCTTCTTTTCCGACTGCGTCTCGACCGGGGACTCGCAGCAGATGACGAGCAGGTTCTCTCGCTTCAAGTAGGGCGTGAGGTCGAAACCGAAGGGGGCGAAGTATCCGTAGTGCGAGCCGAGCAGCTTTCCGTTGAGCCAGACGTTGGTCGCGAGAAATGCTCCGCTGATCCGCAG
>VBKD01000237.1 GCA_005888075.1 Chloroflexota bacterium | reverse complement strand
CGTTCGGTCACCAGCACCCCCACCAGCCCACCCTCCAGCTTGCTGAAGGCGTGGCGACCGAGGGCGTCGTCGTGGACGCCCCATTTCGGCTCCTCGGCCAGCTCGACCTCGGCGATCAGGGTGCTCGTCGTCGGCTCCCATCCGGGGAACTCGATGCCGGCCGCCTTGCGGACCACGCTGCGCCCTCCGTCGCACCCAACGAAGTAGTCCGCCCGCAGGGCCGTGCCGTCGGACAGCTGCACGTCGACGCCGGTAGCGTCCTGCACGAATCCCGTCACGTCACGTTCGCGATGGATCGGCACCTGGAGCTCGTCGACCCAGCCGGCCAGGATGCGCTCGAAGTCTCTCTGCAACAGCGCCAGCCCGTATGGGTGCCGGGTGGGAAAACTGCTGATGTCCAAGCGGGTCCCGGCGAACCCCGCGACCTGCGCCACCTGCCCCTCCGACACGAACCGCTCGGCGATTCCGCGCTGATCGAGAACCTCGATGGTGCGCGAATGCAGACCGCGTGAGCGCGAGCCGGTGAGGTCCTGGCCGGCTCGCCGCTCGACAATGGCGACGTCGACGCCCGCCAGCGCCAGCTCGCCCGCCAACATCAGCCCGGTCGGGCCGGCTCCCGCTACAACCACCCCATGTTCGGCCATACGCCACCCCCCCCATTTCCATAGGCTCTGGTTTCAGCCGGAAACTATGCCGCACGACCCGGGCCTTGCCGCAAGCCCCCGGTGCGCTATACATTGGAAGTGGAGAGGAGGGGTTCTCTCCTTTCCGGTTGTCGTCCGCTGTGGACGGACATATGAGAGGCAACCCGGAAGCGACCTCATAAAAAGAACCCTCTCCCACGGGAAGAGGGTTCCGATTCGGCTCCGAATCGCGTTGCTACGCCATTTCGCGCCGGCGCCGCTCCTCCTCGATCTCGCGCTCGCGCGCGCCTTCTGGAGCAACACGTTCAGGAGCAACCCGCTCGACGGGTCCGACCATCTTCTCCATCACGCCACGGTAGTTGAGCATGGCCTGGCGCATGCCTTCGGTCCGGTCCCGCGATCCATAAGCGAGCTTGTGGGCACGCTTCATGTCAGAAGGAAGGTCACGGTCGGAAAGTGGATGGCCGCGCTCGCGCAGCACTGACATCACGATCGTCTCAGCCTGGCGGACGGCCTCTTCCGGGGTGTCTATGAATCGGGTCTCGATCTGGTCCCACTCGGTGATGTACCTCTGCCGCGCGGAAGGCGAGAGATCCCGCAGCTTTGCGCGCCGACTTCCGCCGATCGCGGCTCGAATGAGTAGAAGCAAAACCACGACCGCCAAGATCACCACGGCGATCGTCACGAGAGTTCCTGAGTCCATCTAGTTCGTCACCTCCACCTCAAGGAACGCGAGGGGGACGCTCGGCACTCATGGACCAGCCAGAGTGGAGGCAAGCCGCGTTGATATTTAAGGAGTGGAGGTAAGGCAAGCCCTTTTGTGGAGTGGCTTGCTCCTCGGCGGTCAGGCGACTGACACCCTCACGACTGCGGTGGCCAGTGCGAGAGGAGCGATGGAGTCGATGCCTTGGAGCGCGCGTCTCCTCGAATTGGGCGGAATTGGCCTGTTCTGGGGAGCGAAGCTGCTGCTTGTAGCGACGGCCGCCACGGCGCTGCTTCTCGCAGCCCGCTGGGTGCAGCCGGAGCGCCGTTACTCACAGGTCATGTTTCGCTTCGCGCTTGCGTCGGTGCAAGTCGCGACCATCGGCCTCGCGGCCGTGTCGCTGCACAACACTGTGGTGCTCGGCTCGATCTAGAGCTAGGAACCCGGGATGAAGCGACGACCCGGGTTGGTTCGCGCCGGGACCGGTGGGTGGTGCCGGTCCCAGGCTTGAACACAGCTCTCGCATGAACAACCCGGGCCGGATGCGGCCTGCACCGGGCGTGGCGATCGAGCCAGCTTCAAAAGCGTTGCTACGACTGTGCTGAAACGTAGTGGTGTCATGTTGCCTCCGGTGCTGCGACGTTGAGCTAGTGCGTTAGAGGGGATAACGGCATCAGCCGCCGTTTCCTGCGCCGCTCACCGAACATCCGATCCATCCGGAGTTTGGTTGGTTGAGCAAGCCTCAGCGTTAGTACTTCCCGGATGCGAGAGGAAAGGGTCCATCAAACAAGGAGGGACTCAATGTCCAAGCTGCGATTCGTATTCCTCGGAGCGGTGGCCGCCATCGTTTTGGGGTCTGGTACCGCGCTGGCCGATCTGGCCGCCAGCACCACATCGAGTCGGGACTCGCATGGCGACGCGGTTGCCTCGGCGGCGCGTACGACATGCCCCAAGGGACCGGATGGCGTCCATGGCGCTTGCGTGAGCCAGATTGCCTCGAGCGAGGCGACAGACAGCTCGACCGAGGGACAGGAAAACAGCAAGGGCGCGCGGGCGAAAGCGGTCGAAGCCTGCAAGGCGCTGGACACCGACAACAGTGAGCCGCGCTCCAGCTCCGGTATGACCAAGGCCCAGAAGGATGCCGACCGGGCGGAGGACCGCGCGGAGGTCAAGGCATTCGTCGCATGCGTGACCGGGCACACCGGCGCGTAGGAGGAGGGACCAAACACATGACATGGAGCGTCACCGCGTAGAGGGGTGACTCGTGGAGGGGCGGACAGCTCGCTGTCCGTCCCTTCTTCTTCTAAGTTTGATGGTGGCAGTAAGCGCGGAGCCGATTCAGGATGGATGGCGGTGTCACGTAACCGTTGACCGTCAGGGTGAGCACACCGAGCATGTGGTCACGGTGTCACGAGGCGACCTCGAACGTTGGAGCTCTGGATTCGAGAGGCTGGACGTCGAAGACCTCGTGCAGAGTAGCTTCGAGTTCTTGCTGGAGCGAGAACCGGCGTCGTCGATCCTGAAGACGTTCGAGCTCTCCATGATCGTGCGCTACTTTCCCGAGTACGACCGGATCTTCAGCAGGCCGAGGAAATAGAAGACACCGCACGAGCCGTACGGTGTCAGGTCTGCTGAACGGCAGTTTTTCTGGCGCTCCGTGATGGAGCCGGAACTTACGTCCTCAAATCGCCCGTGAGCACGCCTTGCCGCGAGCGCGTGGATTGCATGAACAGCACGCCGAAAAGCGCGGAAAGAATGATCAGTACCTGGATCCAGCGAACTCGGTTCCCCACCTCCTAACACCTCCTTTGCAAAAGGTCCGCATCAGCACGAGTGAGTGCACTGCCAGGTAAACGGTGCCGCTGAATGCGCAGTTACGAGTTCGGGAGTTTGCCGTCCGCGCGGTTGTGAGTTAAGCGGTGTGCCGGTCGGCGCTGAGCGCTCGTACCGAGTCGCCGGTGCGGATCCTGCCGCCTTTGACGATGTTGGCGCGAAGCCCGGTGTGGAGCAAACCTTTCAGCACCACCTGCGTTCCGACGAGCTTCGCGAGGTGGTTGCACGGTTCACATCGCTCCTCGCCTTCGCATTCGACCTCGCCAACCTGAAAGCGATGTCCGATGAAGGGTGCCAGGTCGACGCCGCGGACCAGCACCTGCCGGCGCGCCTCCGCGGGAGGAAGCTCGAGCTGATGCTCGGCCTGTAGGCGGTCGAAGGACTCCGCCTCGATCAAGGTGATATCGCATGAATCGGGGTCGTCGAAGTTCCGATCTCCCTCCAGACCCTTGCCCGGATACGCCACCGCGACCGCCACCTCGAGCGGGGTTTCGCCGTGCGCGGCCGCCAGATAGATGGCCTCGACCCGTCCTTCGTTCATTGCCAGCAAGTATTCTGCCGCCCCAGATGCCGACACGACCACGAATGGAACGTTGCGTCCGGCACTCGGGTCCTGAGCGAATAAGCGAATAATCGTTTATTCGACTATACTGCGCCTCCGATGGCGATCTACGCCACCCCTCCCAAGTCGCCGGCGATCCTTCGGCGCCTCGATGAGCTGGATGAGCTGCGTCGCTACCTGGCACACCATCTCGGCGATTCCGCGCAGCCCTGGACGGGCGCGCTGCGCCGCCTCGCCGCGGCTGAGGCGACGGTCGGGTCAACCTCGATCGAGGGCTACGGCGCGAGTCTCGAGGACACCGTCGAAATCCTTGCCGGCCGGCATCCGTCGGGGCCGTCGGAGGAGACGCAGCGAATCATCGCGGCCTACGCGCAGGCGATGGATCGCGTCGCCGTCTTGGCCGACGATCGCCGCTTTCAGTGGTCTCCTCAGACGGTCCTTGA
>VBKD01000236.1 GCA_005888075.1 Chloroflexota bacterium | reverse complement strand
CGGGCGCTCCGCGGCAACGCCTCAAACGGCACACCTGCATGGTCGCGCTCGCGCGGCGGCGGCACCTCGAGCGGCTCCCACAAGGGCTCCCTTCGGTACATGCGATACAGCACGAAGGTCACAACGCCGAGGACGAGCCAGCCCAGGTAGATGTACGTGGAGTTCGAGATGTTCTGGAAGATGAGCTGCGTGAACACAGTCCCGATCGCCAAAGCGCCGACGATCGACAGGACGGGGATGCTGTCGCGGCCGAACTTGATGTTCCAGGGCATCCGGTAGGGACGATGCAGGGCAGGTTCGATGAATCGCAAACGCATCACGGAAAGGTGTGCTGAACAAAAGGCGAAGGTGGCGGCCAGCGAATAGACGGCGCTCATCATGTCGATCTCCTTGCTGCCGAGGAGAAGGCCCGCCGCGACAAGCAGCGCGGCAGACACCCCGAACACGACGATCGAAAAGTACGGCGTCTTGTATTTAGGGTGAAGCCGTGCGAACGGCTTCGGCAGCAGGTCAACGCCGGCGAGCGAGTAGCTGAGGCGGGATATGCCGATCAAACCGGCGTTGGTGGCGATGACAAGGATCGTGAACGCGAGGACTCCGACCCAGATCTCGGCCCAGAACGCAAGCGTCTGTGATGCAACCGAGAAGCCCGTGACGATGCCTGCGACCGGGTCGGCCTTCCACGTCGTGGCCAGGTCGGTCGTGTAGTTGCCCATCGCGTCGAGGTGTATTGGAAAGACGCTCATTCCGATGGTGGGCAGGAAGGCCGAAACAAAGAGCACCGCGGCGATCACCGCGAACGTCGCCCGCGGCACGCTGCGACCCGGATCCTTCGCCTCCTCCGACAGGTTGGAGATGGTCTCGATGCCCGTGTAGGAGACCATCGCGATCGAGATGCCGGCGAGGAAGTTGCCCCAGGTCGGCGCGACGCCGAGGTGGATGTTGTGAATGACCTTGTCGATGTTCAGCAGCAGGAGCAAACCGAGGATGACCAGCACGAACTGAGTTACCAGGTCGGTCAGCGCCAGAAAGATGTTGAGCGCGCTCGATTCCTGGATGCCGATCACGTTCAGCGCGATCAAGAAGCCGATCAGCACGATGGTGGCGCCGATGTGCCAGACCTCGTCCCTCCTCAGCAACTCCAACAGGGGGATGTACTTACCGAACACGCCAAGGTAGCTGATCGCGAAGTAGGCGGAGATGGACACCGTGGCGGTGTAGTTGAGGAGCTGCACCCAGTAGTTGAGCGCGGTGGTGACGAAGATGAAGCCCGCGAGGATCAACGCGAGAGGCGTCAGGCCCAGGGCGAAGGCCGCGGTGACGCCAAGCGCGTAATAGATGCTCGACCCGACGTTGCCGTAACAGGCGGCGAACAACGCCTGCGGGCCCAGCGTCCGCGGCAGCTTGGTGGCGCGACGGACGACGATCCGAAGGTCTCCGGGTCGCTGGCCGCGCCGGGGTACCGCGTCAGGGCTCATCGATTGCGAGGTTAGTTGATCGAGGCGAGACCCATCCGGAAGTCATCCCGCTCCCGACTCGATCCAAAAGGTGCGCCCAACAACGGCACGGCCACCTTCGAATCTACGGCGTGATGATCAGATCCTTCAGGGCGCGCGGGTAAGGGGTCATCACGCGACGGCCGTCCTCGGTGACGAGAACGGTGTCGGAGTGGCGAAAGCCACCGAGCTCCGCGAAATAGATTCCCGGCTCGACCGTGAAGACCATCCCTGCCTCGAGCACAGCGTCGTCCCCGCGGTCCAGGAACGGCGCTTCGTGCGGCTCGAGACCGATCGAGTGCCCCACGTGATGTCGCAGCTTGTCCGCGACGCCGAGCTCTTCGGCCAGCCGGACAGTGGCCAGCTCGATCTCGCCGGCGGACACGCCAGGCGCCATCTCTTCGATCGCTCGGGTTTGCAGGGCGAGCATCGCTTCGAACGCGCGCTCCTGTGCGGGAGTCGGCTCGCCGACGATCATCGTTCGCTCTAGCTCGCTTCGGTAACCGTCTATGTTCGCGCCCGCCCCGCTGACCAGCACATCGCCGGGCTGGACGCCGTGCCCCTTCACGAAACCGTGAGGCATGGCCGTCGACCTGCCCGCGACGAACTCCGCGACCAGGCCGCCGGTGTCGTCAAAGCCGCGAGGTCGCCAACCCGGCATCTCGTGCACCATCTCGAAGAGCGTTTCGGTGGCGGCCGGTGCATAGCACTCCATCTCCGTCTTGCCGGTCTTGATCGCGGCCTGCATGCGGTGGTGCGCTCGCACCGCCCAGTCACAGCTGAGCTGGATGCACTCGATTTCGTCATGTGATTTCACGCGCCGCAGAGATTCGACGATCATCTCGGCGTCCACCGGCCCCTGTCCGGTGTAGTCGCTGAGGCGCGGCCCGCGATAGCCCCAAACCGGCACGTACCCGTCGTGGTCGGCGCCTGTACGGCGGGGCCTCGCCTTGATCTCGGTCAGCGCCGCCGACAGACGTTCCATCGGATGCTCCGCGCCGGGATACTCGAAATAGATGTTGACTCTGTCCACCGATGTGGATGACTCCGCGTGCTCCTTCTCAACCGCCGGAACGATGAGTGACGACCGTCCGTTGGGCTGGAGGATCAGCACAATCGGACGCTCTGTCGGTATGTGGTGGAAACCCGTCAGGTAGGCGACCCGGGCCGGATAGAACACGCACATCACATCCAGGCCCGCGGCATCGATACCCGCCGCCACCGCCTCCCGTCGCCGCCGATACTCCTCATCCCCGATGGAGGGGATGGTCATCTCCCCGCTCGCCGGGGACGTCGGCGGCGAGGCCGCCAGGTGAGGGCGATCCTTTGGCACACGTCTTTTAGTAGGCGGCAAGCTTTCTCATCGCCTCCGCGATCTTCTGCGGGCTCGGCATGAAGAACTCCTCCTGTGGCGTGTTGAACGGCATCGCCGGAATGTCCGGCGCGGCGACCCGCACCACCGGGCCGTCCAGGTCGTCGAACGCGTGCTCCGAGATGATCGCCGCGACCTCGGCGCCGAATCCTCCGGTGAGGTTGTCCTCGTGGACCACGATCGCCTTCCCGGTGCGCCGCACCGACTCGAGGATCGCGTCGCGATCGAGTGGCGCGAGAGTCCGCAGGTCGACCACCTCGACGCTGACGCCTTCAGTCTCGAGCTGCTGCGCCGCCTCCAGGCAGTAGTGCGTCATCAGTCCCCAGGCGAAGCAGGTGAGGTTGGTCCCCTGCCGTCTCGTCACGGCCGGGCCGATGGGTATCAGGTGATCGCCGTCGGGCACGCTCTCACTCACGAGCCGGTACACCTTCTTGTGCTCTAGAAACAGCACTGGGTCCGGGTCGCGGATTGCCGATTTCAGCAGGCCATGAGCATCCGACGGCGTGCTCGGCACCACCACCTTCAGCCCGGGCACATGCGCATAGAACGCCTCGATCGACTGCGAGTGGTAAAGCCCTCCGTGCACGCCGCCTCCAAACGGAGTGCGGATGACCATCGGCACGGACCAGTCGCCGTTCGAGCGATAACGGGTTCGCGCGGCTTCGCTGACGATCTGGTCAAAGGC
>VBKD01000101.1 GCA_005888075.1 Chloroflexota bacterium | reverse complement strand
CGATGAATCCGAGGTCGACGCTGCCTTGCGCCATCAGCGCCATCACGTTGGACATGCGCGTCGCCCACAACGCGCCGGCGACGTTGGGCGGGTCGCCCATCGTTCCGAGGAACCCTTGCGCGGGCTGGTCGCGCATGAGCCCCACCTCGAACAGCCCTCGCGCGTTCGGCGCATGCGCGTTGCGGGCGACGGCGTAAGCGAGGATCGGCAATCGCATGCCGACAAAGACAAGGTCACCATCGTGGATCTCGCGCGATGCGACCGCGACCATCAGCTCCTGAGGCGTGTAGTCACTCGTCACCGTAGTCCACCGGAACGGACATGCGCTCTCGCGTCACGCGCAGCGAGTGCACATCGACGTGGCCGAGATACGTCGCTCGGTTGGGCACTTCGAGCACCCACCTCTTCAACCACGCTCGAAACCCAGCGACCGATCGTGACCGCTCCGCATATTCGCGATAGAAGGCGTGATCGCGGCGAAAGTAGCCCTGCACGGGCGCCGGGTGGGCGCCGCCGGGCTCGTGGACGACGGCGACGACTTTCGTTTCGGGGAAAAGGATTCGGTTGGGATCGCTCAGCGTCACGCCGGCGTCAACAATCTCTTCGCAGGTGATCACGATTCGGTCCGCCGCGAGGCCGGCCTCCTCGGTGACACCAAGCGGCCCCCAAGCGTGGGCGCGGCCCAGCTCATCTGCGCGCTGCACGTGCACGATCGCGACATCGGGCCGCACCGCCTTCACCTGGACGAGGCTCCCATCAGTCGAAAGGTCTGGGTTGCTTTGCAAGATGTCGCTGCCCAGCAGAGTTCTAGTCGGAAGGCTCGGCACGTTCCAGGCCGCGGCCCACAATCCGAGCGAGATCGAAAAGTTCGAGTGGTCGCGTATCTCGAGGGCGCGAGGGACATGTTCCTCGCTTGCGCGGCGGTAACAGTGGCCGAGTCCCTCCGAGACGTTCCCGACCCACGCTGCCGTCACGCGACGCACGCACCCGGCGCCGATGAGCTGGTCGAAGAGCGCATCCGAGATGGGCCCGACCAGCTCCAGGTCGCGCCGCCCCTGACGGATCAGCTCGTGGCCGGCCGCGAAAGGAATCAGCGGTTCCAGGGCAGTGCCGATGGCCACGGTGGAGCCATCTGGGACGAACTGCTTGATGGCCTCGGCCATCGACATCACCTTCACGAAGGTGAGCGTATTACTGTGCGATCGATTCCATGAACGACCGGTAGTTCCGCTCCAGCTCGGGCATCGAGTCGCCGCCGAATTTCTCCAGAAACGAATCGGCGAGCGTCAGCGCCACCACGGCCTCGCCGATCACGCCCGCCGCGGGCACGACGCACACATCGCTCCGCTCGTAATGGGCCTCTGTCCTTTCCTTTGTCTTGAGGTCGATCGACTGCATCGGCTTTTTCATCGTGGAGATGGGCTTGATCGCCACGCGCAGGTCGATCGCCTCGCCGTTGGTCACGCCGCCGGTCAGGCCACCCGCGCGGTTGGTCAGGTGTGTGAACCGGCCGCCCTGATAGTCGATCTGGTCATGGAAGTCAGACCCGCGGCGCGCGGCACCTTCGAAGCCGGCGCCAAACTCAACGGCTTTGATGGCGTTGATCGAAAGGACCGCCTGGGCCAGCTTGCCGTCGAGCTTGCGGTCCCAATGCACGTAACTCCCGAGACCTATTGGCAAGCCGCGTGCGATGACTCGGAAAGTTCCACCCAAAGTGTCGCCGAGCTCGCCCACCTCGTCGATCTCGGCGATCATTCGCTTCGATGCCTCCGGGTCGGGGCAGCGGACGGGTGAGGCCTCTATGTCCTCCACCCTCACCGTGTCCGGATCACAGCCTTCGTAGCCGGTATCGACGGTGCCGATGGATTGCGTGAAGCTGAGGATCTCGACTCCGAAGTGGCCGAGCAGCTTGCGCGCCACACCGCCGGCCGCGACCCTGGTCGCCGTCTCGCGGGCCGACGAACGTTCGAGCACGTTGCGGATGTCCGTATGGCCATACTTCAGCGCGCCGGCCAGGTCGGCGTGGCCGGGCCGCAGACGGGTCACGACCTTTGGGTCGAATCCCTCTTTGGCCGCGGTCATCTGGGCGGTCCAGTTGACGTGGTCCTTGTTCTCGAGCACCAGCGTGACGGGGCTGCCGATGGTGTAGCCGCCGCGGACTCCGCTGACGATGCGTGCGACATCAGTTTCGATCTTCTGGCGGCCGCCGCGACCATGCCCGCCTTGCCGCCGCGCCAGGTCACGACGCAGGTCCTCTTCCGAGATCTCCAGACCCGACGGCAGGCCTTCGATGATCACGGTCAGCTGCGGTCCATGCGATTCGCCCGCCGTCAACCACCTGAGCATTGACGCGATGATAGAGCCGGTGGCGAGAGCCCTCCAGGTGGCCATGGTCGACGTCGGCGGCACGCTGTGGCCCAATTCGTGGCCGCTCCGCGAGACAGACGGGGCCGGTCGCGTGCACAGAGTCGCCGCCGCGATGCCTGCCATCGACCCCGCTGTCGTGGAAGCCCTCGTGGCCGATTTGACCCGCAGCAGTCGCCATATCGATCCCGCCTGGGAGGCTGTGTCGCCCGACTCCGGCACCCTGGTTGCAACCTGCCTCGAGCGCCAGGGCCTGCCTCGCGACCAGCAAACCGTGATGCTCATCCGTCGCGCGATGGCGGTACCAGTCTTCGACCGACTCAAGCCATTGCCTGGTGCGCCGGAGCTCCTGGCCGCGATCCACGACCTCGGGATGCGCACTGTCATCACGAGCAACACCTACTGGCGGGACGCCGAGAGCTACTGGGACGACTTTCGCCTTCTGGGAATGGCTGAGCACATCGACGAGGTCGTCACCTCGGTCGACGCGGGCCGCCTGAAGCCGCACCCGGCTGTTTTCGAGCTGGCGATGCAGCGCGCCGGCGTTCCCGCCGAACGCTGCGCGGTGATCGGCAACTCCGAGGTGAACGATGTCGAGCCGGCCCTCAAGTTAGGCATGCTCGCGATCCTCGTCCATCCCGACGACCCCAGACCTGAATCGAGTCGAGCGCACGCCATCGCTCCGGACCTCTGGGCGTGCGCTGAAGCCCTCAGGACTATGCTCCAATCGTCTTGAAGAACGAGACGCTGCGCCCGGTCGATCGCCAGGTAATTGCCCTGGAGGTCAACGGCGAGCGGACCGAGATGCTGCTCCCGGTGCACAAGACGCTGCTCGAGGTCTTGCGCGAGGACATGGGGCTTACCGGCACCAAGCACGGGTGCGAGCTGGGCGAATGCGGAACCTGCACGGTGCTGGTCGGCGGCAAGCCCGAGCTGAGCTGCCTCGTGCTTCCGATCCAGGTGCAGGGCCAAGCGGTCACGACCGTCGAAGGCATGGCGCACGGGTCCCAGCTTCATCCGCTGCAACAGGCCTTCGCGGAGCTGGGCGCCGCGCAGTGCGGTTATTGCACACCCGGAATCCTCCTGGCGGCGAAATCGTTGGTCGAGACCAACCCCGCTCCTACGCGCGACGAGATCCGTGAGGCGCTGGCCGGAAATCTGTGCCGTTGCACCGGCTACTCGAAGATCCTGGACGCTGTGTCACTTGCTGCGAGTCGGATGGGATGAAGGTTGTAGGCAAGCCGCTGCCCAAAGTCGATGCCTCGGCGAAGGTCACCGGTCGCGCGATCTACGCCGACGATATGCTGCCGCCACGGACCCTGCACTGCAGGATCCTGCGCAGCCCCCACCCGCACGCGCGGATCCTGTCCATCGACACATCCGCCGCGCGCCGGATCCCAGGTGTTCTGGCGGTCATCACCGGCGCCGATCTACCCGTCAAGTTCGGCATCCTCCCCGTGACCCAGGACGAGCGCGCCCTCGAGCACGAGAAAGTGCGCTACGTCGGCGACCCCATCGCCGCGGTGGCCGCGACCGATGAAGAGATCGCGGCGGCGGCGTGTGATGCAATCGCGGTCGAGTACGACGTGCTCGAACCCGTCATGTCGATCGACGCGGCGTTGAGAGAGCCGAAGGACGAGCGAATCCAGGACTACGGCGGACCGAACAACATCCACAAGCTCGTGGCGCTCGAATTCGGTGACGTCGAAGGCGGATTTGCTCACGCCGAAACCATTCGTGAGGACGTCTTCTTCTACCAGGGCAACACTCACCTGCCCATGGAGCAGCACAGCGCGATTGCCACCTACCTGGACGGAAAAGTCACTCTGTGGTCGTCGACGCAGGTCGTGCATTACGTGCATCGCGCGCTGAGCAAGGTCCTCGAGCTGCCGATGAACCGCATCCGGGTCATCGGCGCGGCGCACGGCGGCGGCTTCGGTGGCAAGACCGATCCGTTTGCGCACGAGATCATCGTGTGCAAGCTCGCGATGCTCACCGGCCGTCCGGTCAAATGCACCCTCACGCGTGAGGAGGTCTTCTACGCACATCGGGGCCGGCATCCGGTCCTGATGTGGGTGAGGACGGGTGTGGCCAAGGATGGGCGCATCACCGCAATGCACTTCCGCACCGCGCTGGATGGCGGCGCTTACGGCTCTTACGGAGTCGCGTCAACTTTTTATACGGGCGCGCTGCAGACCGTGACTTATGACATTCCCGCGTATCGCTTCGAGGGCTGCCGCGTCTTCACCAACAAGCCGCCGTGCGGGCCTAAGCGCGGACATGGCACACCGCAGCCACGCTTTGCGCTCGAGCTCCACCTGGAGAAGATCGCACGCGACCTCGGTCTCGATCCTGTCGAGCTGAAGCGGCGGAACTTCGTGCAACCCAACACTCGCACCGTCAACTGGCTTCGCGTCACATCCTGCGGTCTTGACGAATGCGTCGACCGCGTTATGCAGGCCTCGGGTTATGCCACGCGCGAAAAGCGAATCGGTCACGGAATGGGCTTTGCCGTGTCGACCTATTTGTCTGGCGCCGGCACCGCCATCTACTGGAACGATATGCCGCACTCGGAAGTGCAGATCAAGGTGGACCGCGGCGGTGTCACCGCGTACTGCGGAGCGATGGACATCGGCCAGGGGTCGGATTCGGTGCTCGCGACGATCGTCGCCGAGGAGCTCGGCCTGCAGCCGGCTGACGTCCGCCTGGTCACCGCGGACACCGACACGACGCCCATCGATCTTGGCTCGTACTCGTCCCGAGTCACCTTCATGGCCGGCAACGCCGCGGTCGAGGCAGCACGCAAGATGCGCGCGATGCTCGTGGAGGCAACCGCGGCCAAGATGGGATGCGAGGCGAGCGCCGTTGAGGTCGGCGACGGTCGAATCGGAGACTTTTCGTTCGAGGAGGCAAGCGTGCTGGCCGAAGCGAGATTCGGCACACTCACCAGCGCCGGCAGCTATACGCCGCCCAGGATCGCGGGCCCGTACAAAGGGTCGGGCGTTGGTCCCAGTCCCGCGTACAGCTACTCGGCATGCGTCGTCGATCTGGACGCGGACGAGCGGACCGGCCTGGTCTCCGTCAACAAGATCTGGATCGCCCACGACGTCGGGCGCGCCATCAACCCGCTGCTTGTCGAAGGGCAGGTCGAGGGGAGCGTGTACATGGGCCTCGGCGAAGCGCTGATGGAAGAGCAGACATTTCGCAAGGGCCTGCACAAATGGCCATCCATGCTCGAGTACAAGTCGCCGACGTTCCTCGACATGCCCGAGGTTCAGACATTCATAGTCGAAACCGTCGACCCCGAAGGACCGTACGGCGCCAAGGAAGCCGGCCAGGGGCCGCTGCTGCCCGTGCCACCCGCGCTGTGCTCGGCGGTGTACGACGCGCTCGGCGTATGGATCGACGAGATACCCGTCACGCCCGAGAAGGTGTTGGAAGCGTTGCGACGCAAGTCAAAGGGCGAGCCCGCTCGGTACGGCCCTCCGATGTTCCCGCCCATTCCTTATCCGCCACCTATCAAGGTCGAGCCGCCTCCGAAGGATTTGGACCATGCTTCGGCTGCCGCGATTTAGATATCTGCGGCCCAAGACCGCGCGCGAGGCGGCCTCGATGGCCGCGGAGCTGGGCACTCGGGCGATGTTCGTCGCCGGCGGCACAGACCTCTTCCCCAAGCTGAAGCGCCGGCAGTTCGAGATCGACACGTTGATAGGCCTCGATTTCCAGTCACGGGAAATCCACGATGGCGGCGCCGCGTGCGTGATCGACGCGGGTGTCACGCTCTCGGCCGCTTCGCGGGACGCGCACCTCAACGCGATGTTTCCCGGGTACGCGCAGGCCGCCGGTCTCGTGTCGTCTCCGCCGCTCCGCAACGCGGGGACGATCGGCGGCAATCTGTGCGTCGACACTCGCTGCAACTACTACGACATGACTTATGAGTGGCGGAAGGCTGCCGGTTTCTGCCTGAAAAAGGACGGAGACATTTGCCTCGTCGCACCGAGCAGTCCTCGCTGCTGGGCCGTCTCGTCGTCCGACACGGCTCCCATGGCCATGGCGCTGGACGGATGGGTGATCCTGGCCGGGCCCGACGGCGATCGAGAGCTGCCGGTCGCCGCCCTGTACCGAGACGACGGCATCGAGTACATGGCGAAGCGACCAACTGAGGTGGTGACCGGCCTGAGGCTGACGGCCGCGCCCAACACGCGCAGCGCCTACGTCAAGCTGAGACGGCGCGGTTCGATCGACTTTCCCATCGCGGGGGCGGCGGTGGCGGTCGCGCTGGACGGCGACACGATCGCCGGCTGCAGGATCGTGCTGTCCGGCGTGGCGTCCCACCCTCTCGAGGTTCCAGCCGCCGACGAATTCCTAAAAGGAAAGCGCGCCGATCGAGAAATCCTGAAGGAGGCGGCCGATTTAGCCGCCAAGCCGGCGAAACCGCTCGACAACGCCGACCTCAGCCACTTCTGGCGGAAGCGCATGGTTCACGTGGTCGTCGAGCAGGCTCTCGAGATAGCAACGACCAGCACCCGGGGCTCGATGGTTAAGCTTTCACAGCAATGATCCGTCTATCACGTCTTCAGAGCGGCCAGGGAATGGTCGAATACGCGCTCATTCTCGCCCTGATTGCTTTGATCGTGATCATCGCCCTCATCGCCACGGGCGGGCAGATAGTCAACCTCTACTCGGACGTCACTGCCACCATGTGCAGCTACCACGTAGGGTGTTGACGAACTAGAGCTCCTCTAGTCTCCCAAGGCCGCTGCCGCGGCCTGGGCGGCCCGCTCAGCGTTCTCCGTGATCCGGTCCATATCGCGGTGGGCGAGCGCATCCGGGGGGAACAGCGTGCTGGTCAACCCGACCGCCCTGACCCCCAGCCGTAGGTAAGCGCCGATGTCATCGATCGCCACGCCGCCCGAGACCCAGAAGGGCACGCCGCCGAGCGGACCGTTGAGCGACTCGATGTAGCGCGGGCCGCCCACCGGCGCAATCGGGAACACCTTGACAACGGCAGCCCCTGCGAGTCGCGCCGCGTAGATCTCGGTGGGCGTCAGAGCTCCGAGGACGCAGAGGATATCGTGCTCTCGGCATGCGGCTGCCACCTCAGGAAGGACAACCGGCGTGACGACAAATGAGGCGCCCGCCTCTTTCGCCTCTTGAACAGCGCCGGGATCCCAGACCGTGCCCACCCCGACCGGGTAACGACCCATAGTCGTGGCGCGCAAGCCGCGGATCATGTCGAAACACGAAGGCACTGTCGTGGTGATCTCGATCGTCTGTACGCCACCCTCCATGGCCGCCAGGCAGGCCTGGAAGCCGGCGTCTGCGTCCTGGGTGCGGAGCACACCGCACACACGGTTGGGAAAGGCTTCGGCAATGGTCCGCACGACTCTGGATTATGGCCCCAGAGGGTCCTCCCCATTCATGGCATTGGCCGGAGGGGCCGACAGCGGCAACCAATCCCGAATTCCCGCCGTCTCTAGACTTTGTATAGACCAAGTGAACGCCCAGGTTCTCGACCGAGAGCTGGACCGCATCGAAGCCCTTTGGTCGGACGGGCTTTCCGAGGCATACAGCTCCTACCTCGCCGGGGTCGGCCATTACAGACCAGACGATCGGCCGAGGGTCGCACTCGCGGCGGCGCTGGTCGAGGTCGCCGTGCGTCTCCACGGGCTGGGCGGCCCAGCGGCGCCGCCGACGACGCTCTTGATCGGCGACCTGTGCCTGGCGCGGGCCTCTCGGCTCCTGGCTGTGTCGGCGCCCACGCGTGTGCAGGTTGCGTTCGCCGCAGCGATTGAGGCCATGGCCGCCGCGGCCGCCTCAAAGCAAGCGCCGCCCTCTTCGCGCGAGCTGCTGCTCAAGGCGTTAGAGGGCCGACAGTGATCGCCTCCAGGCTCAATTTCGAAACAGCGACCACCACGCAGTTCGTCGACATTACCGACCGACTCTCGCCATCAACGAAAATGAGCCGCTCCTGCTCGGCGACTTCGAGAGCCTGCTCGAAAGGCTGGCCCCTTCGGGCGGCGGCTACAAGCACGACGACTTCGAGCGGCGCCTCGACATCGCCGTCGGCGAGCCCGCCAACGGTCACGCCCACTGCAGGCAACTGCTGCTGACAAGCTTCGCCACCCTGCTGGTGGAGGGTGGCGATCTGGTCCTCGGCCGCTGGCAGTCGGCTTTCGCGGTCGAGCTCGACGGCCCGAGGCACCGTGAGGTTGCGTTACAGCTCGACGGCGACTTCGACGCCGTACCGAAGCATCAACCAGCCAAGGAAAGCGCCGAGCTGCTGGTGGAGCTGGAGCTCACGCGCCAGATGCTGGTCGACCCCGAGTCGGTCGCCGCTCCCATGCGCCGCCTGGTGGAAGCCGGTGGCAAACGCCTGCGACCAAGGCTCGTGCAGCTGACAGCACGGATCGGACCTCGCAATGAGCCTCTTCGCGCCGCGATGCTCGCGGCCGCGGTCGAGCTCCTCCACAACGCGACCCTTGTGCACGACGACTACGTGGACGAGAGCACGCACCGGCGGGGCCGGCCGACCGTAGCGGCGCATGAGGGCCCCGAGCGTGCCATCGCGGTCGGGGACTACTACTTCGCCAAGGCGACCCACCTGATCGCCGATATCGGCCTGCCCGATGTCAGCACATCCCTCGCGGTCGCGCTCGAAGCCATCTGCGCGTCACAGATCGATGACGTGGCGCTTCGCGGCCTTTACCCCGGCGACCGGGAGTCCTACCTGCGCGTCGTGCGCGGCAAGACGGCGGCCCTCTTTGCGGCCGCGTGCGAGGTTGGCGCGCTTCTTTCCGAAGCGCCCGATCAGGTCATCGCGGCGCTGAGCCGTTTCGGACACCAGCTGGGCATTGCATTTCAGATGGCCGACGACGTCGTCGACTTCAGCCCGAGCTCGGGCAAGCCGGTCGGGCTGGACATCCGGCAGCGAACCCTCTCGCTTCCTCTCATCTACGCGGCTGAGGACCGATTGGTGGGGCCTGAGGTGCGCGGTCTGCTCGCCGGATCACTAGGCGATGCCGATGTTGAGCGCGTGGTCGATCTCGTGACGTCGAGCGATGCTCTGCAGCGGGTCCGCAAGGAGGCCGAAGCGCACATAGAAGAGGCTGTGCTGGAGCTGGAGGCAATCGAGCTCGACGGCCTGCGACCGACGCTGATCAGCCTGGCCCGCTCGGCCGTCGATCGCAGCTCCTAGGCGCGGCGGCCCGAGAGCACCCCGACAGTTCCCATGGCGAGACCATGGAACCGGATGTCAGACCACCCCCCTGAGCGGGCCAAATCAGCCAGCTCGCCTGGCGTGTGGTACGAGTCGATCGTGTCGCTGAGGTAGTGATACGCGGGCGGATCGCCCGACAGAGCGCCGCCGACCACCGGCAGAAGTGTACGCAGGTAGAGCCGGTACGCCGTTCCGACAGGACCCTTGGGCGGTCTGACGAACTCGAGCACAACCGCCCTGCCGCCCGGCTTCAGCACACGCCACATCTCGCTCAGCCCGAGAACCTGCTCGGAGAGGTTGCGGAGTCCGAAGGCGATGGTCGAGGCGTCGAAGCTCGCCTCCTCGAACGGCAGCTTCAACGCGTCCCCCTCGATGAACTCGAGCTTCGGATGATCGCGACGCGCGATGGCGAGCATCCCGGCGCTGAAGTCCAGGCCGACCACCCGCCCGTCGGGCCGGGCCAGCTTCGCCAGCTCGCCCGTCAGCTTCCCGGACCCACATGCGACGTCGAGTGCCGAGCGGCCTCGGGTCAAGCCGGTCTCGCGTGCAGCAGTGCGCCGCCACCCGCCGTCGATCCCTCCCGACAGAACGGTGTTGATCACGTCGTAGCGTCCGGCAATCCGGTCGAACATCGACCGCACGGCCTCCGGGTCGCGAACTACAGGCGCTGCCATATCGATGCGATCCCCTGTCCGACGCCGATGCACATGGCGGCGAGACCGTGCTCCGAGTCGCGGTGCGCCATCTCACGCACCAGTGTGCTTACAAGGCGGGCGCCGCTGCTGCCCAGCGGGTGGCCGAGCGCGATCGCCCCTCCGTTGATGTTGACCGTCTCCTCGTCCAGCCCGAGCAGCCGGATGCAGGCGAGCGCCTGAGAGGCGAATGCCTCGTTCAGCTCGACCACCGCCATATCGGGGGGCTGCAATCCTGCCTTTTCGAGCGCCTTGAGCGTCGAAGGCACGGGTCCAATTCCCATGTAGTCGGGATGCACGCCGGCAGCTGCTGACGCCACGAGCCTTGCGAGGGGCTTCAGTCCGCGCTCCTTCGCCCTGGAGTCGGACATCAAGACCAGAGCCGTGGCGCCGTCGTTCAGCGGCGACGAGTTGCCGGCCGTGACCGAGCCGTGATCGTCGAAGGCCGGCCGCAGCCTGGCGAGGGCCTCCAGCGAAGTGTCCGCGCGAGGTCCCTCATCGTCGACCAGCTGAACCGGATCCGCCTTTCGCTGCTGGACCTGAACCGGAACGATCTCCTCGGCGAGGCGGCCGGACTGCTGCGCCGCGATCGCCCGCTGATGGCTCCGCAAGGCGAACGCATCCTGGTCCTCCCGCGAGATCTCGTACTTCCGCGCCACGCGTTCGGCGGTCTCCCCCATCTGCAGCGTCCCGTACATGGCCGCCATCTTGGGGTTCACCAGGCGCCAGCCGAGCGCGGTGTCGTAAACGGTCTGCGGTCCGCGCGCAAAGCCGGTGTCCGTCTTGGGCATGACCCATGGCGCGCGCGTCATGCTCTCCACGCCGCCGGCGATCACGATGTCGGCCGCGCCGGCCTGGATCTCGTGGGCTGCCGTGATGGTCGCCTGCATCCCGGAACCACACAGGCGATTCACCGTCTGGCCGGGGATCTCGACGGGGAAGCCCGCAAGCAGCAGCGCCATGCGCGCAATGTTGCGGTTGTCCTCGCCTGCCTGGTTGGCGCAACCCAGGATCACGTCATCGACCTCGGCAGGCTTGACGTGCGCCCGCTCGCAGACCTCCTTGAGCACGATCGCCGCGAGGTCGTCAGGCCTGACGTCCCTGAGCTGTCCGCCGTACCTGCCCATCGGCGTGCGGGCCGTGGCGACGATGACAGCCTGATTCACCTACTTGTTGGACTTGTTGGAGCGCCGGGCCAGAAAGGCCTGCACACCCTCCGCGAACTCGGGACTCGCGGTTTGGGCCTCCTGCAGGTACGACTCGAATTCAAGGGCTTCATCAAAGCTCGACTCGAGCGCGTAGTTCACCGCCCGCTTGGCCGCCGCCATCGCGAGCCGGGGCTGGGTCGCAAGCTCGTTGGCCAGCTCACGCACCTCCGCCTCCAGGCGCTCGGCGGGAACCAGGCGGTTGATCACACCCAGCCGGGCAGCGTCCACCGCCTGCAGCGGCTTCCCGGTGAAGAACATCTCGTACGCGATGCCGGTACCCGCCAATCGGGGCAGCAACCAGCTCACCCCGCCGTCTGGCGCCAGGCCGATGTTCACGAAGGCTTCCATGAGGTAGGACTCTGGCGTGGCGATACGGATATCGCATGCGAGCGCGAAGCTCGCCCCGATGCCTACCGCCGGTCCGTTCATCGACGCGATCACTGGCTTGGCCATCGTGCGAAGCCGGGACAGCATCGGCATGTCAACCATCTCCGTGACATCGGCGCCGGAGCTGAAGGCGCGACCTGTCCCGGTCAGCACCAGGACACGGACTGAGTCGTCGCGATCGGCCTGCTTGATCGCCTCCGCGAGCTGGCGCCTGGTCACTGCGCCGATCGCGTTCATCTTTTCGGGGCGGTTGAGCGTGATCCAGCCGACTCCGTTTTCGATCTCGAGCTTTACGTGCCGGTCAACTTCCGTGGCCATCTCTCACCTGCCTTTGAACGCACCCTTCCGCTTCTCGAGGAATGCGTGCATGCCTTCTTTCTGGTCTTCGGTCGCAAATAAAAAGTAGAAGCTCTGGCGTTCGGCGGCCAAGCCTTCAGTGAGCGGGGTCTCGAACGACCTCAAGACGGCCTCCTTCGCCATCCGCAGGGCCAGGGGCGGCTTTTCCGCCAGCTGGCGGGCGGTGCGCTTCGCGATCTCGATCGTCATCTCGGCCGGCACAACCTTGTTGACGATCCCAAGCTCATACGCTCGGCGCGCGGTCACCGGAGCGCCGGAGAGCACGATCTCCATCGCCGCGTACTTGCCGGCGGTGCGGGGCCACCGCTGGGTTCCGCCGGCGCCCGGGATGACACCGATGTTGATCTCGGGCTGGCCGATCCGTGCGGTGTCGCCGGCGATGACCAGATCGCACATCAGAACCAGCTCGCAACCGCCCCCCAGCGCGTAGCCGCTGACCGCCGCGACGAGGGGCTTGCTGAATGAGGCGATGCTCGCCCAGGCCCCGGTCTGGTCGCGGTTCAACTGCTCGACCGCCGTGCGGTCGGCCATGTCGCTGATGTCGGCGCCTGCCGCAAACACCTTGGGACCGCCGGTGAGCACGACCGCGCGCACCTCGTCATCGCGCTCGAGCTCGGCCAGCGCCGCGGTCACCTCGCGGATCAGCTCTGGGCTGAGCGCGTTGAGCACCTTCGGCCGGTTGAGCGTGATCGTCGCGATCGGCGGCTCGACCTCCACGAGGATGTGCTCGTAGGCCATCGTGGGTATCATCGGCTAAATGCGGAACCGGAGGCTTATCGACTCCTTCGGCCGGGTTGCGGACGATCTCAGGATCTCGGTCACTGACCGCTGCAACTTCCGGTGCATCTACTGCATGCCCGCTGAAGGACTGCACTGGCTGAAGCGCGACGACATCCTTCGATTCGAAGAGATCGCCCGCCTCGCGCGCCTTTTCGTGGACCGGTATGGCGTGCGCACGATCCGGCTCACCGGTGGCGAACCGCTGGTGCGCGTCAAGGTGGAAGAGCTCGTGGGGATGATCAACTCGATCGATCCGACGCTCGACATCACGATGACGACCAACGGGGTCCTCCTGCGCCAGAAGGCATTGGCTTTGAAAGAGGCCGGGTTGAAGCGCATCAACATCTCGCTCGACACGCTGCACATGGACCGCTTCGAGGGGCTGGCTCGCAGCGATGCGTACGGACGCGTCATGGACGGCATCCAGGCCGCGCGCGAGGCCGGCCTGTGGCCGATCAAGCTGAACATGGTCGTCATGAAGGGCCGCAACGACGACGAGGTGGTCGATTTCGCGCGCCTCGCCCGTGATGAGGGTTATGAGGTGCGCTTCATCGAATTCATGCCGCTTGACGGCGACAACATCTGGACCAACGAGCAGGTGGTGCCAAGCCTTCGCATACAGGAGCAGATCGAAGACCAGTTCCCGCTGGTCCCGTTTGCCGATACCAGACCGGGCCCGGCGACTCGCTTCAAATTTGCTGATGGAGCCCCGGGCGGCGTCGGGTTCATCTCGTCGGTGAGCCAGGCGTTCTGCACCACGTGCAACCGCATCCGGCTCACCGCCGAGGGCGGCTTGCGAACTTGCCTCTTCTCGCTGCACGAGACCCCGCTCCGCGAGCTGATGCGCTCGGGGGTTTCCGATGATCACCTAGGCGGCGTGATCGAAGCCGCGATCTGGCGCAAGGAAGAAGGCCACCTCATCAACCAACCTGGCTTCGTCAAGCCAGGAAAGTCGATGTCCCAAATAGGCGGCTGACCCTAAGCTGGTCCGGTGCTGAAACCCGAGGAGGCTCAGCGGCCTTACACAGTCAGCGAGCTCGCCAATGAGATCAGGCGCGAGCTCCGCCCCCTCACCGCCGTCCTATTGAAGGGCGAGGTCAGCGGCATGAAGCAGGGCGGGAAAGGCCACTACAGCTTTGCCATCCGCGACGGGCAGAGCGTCCTCGAGGCCTTCCTCTTCGCCGATGACGCGCGGCGCGTTTCCACCTTGCCCGAAGACGGCCAGGTCTTCATCTTCCGCGGCAAGGTCGACTTCTGGGCACAGTACGGACGCCTCCGCTTCGTCGTCGACCAGGTCGAGTTCGACGACGTCGGCAAGCTGCGGGCGCGGCTGGAGGAGCTGAAGCGACGCCTCGAGCTGGAGGGCGCCTTCGACCCCGCGCGCAAGCGCCGACTCCCGTTTCTGCCTCACAACATCGCGCTCCTCACGTCGCCGACGGGCGCGGTGATCCACGACCTGCAAGAGACGATCTGGGACCGGTATCCGAACATGGCCATTGTCGTTTACCCGGTGCAGGTCCAGGGCGCGAGCGCGCCGATGAGCATCGCCAGGGCGCTCCGCCGCTGCAACCAGGAGAACCTCGCCGACGTGATCGTCCTCGCGCGAGGCGGCGGCAGCTTCGAAGAGATGTACGCCTTCAACACTGAGCTGGTGGCGCGCGCCATCCTCGACTCGCGGCTGCCGGTGGTGACCGCGCTTGGTCACACCTCCGACCGAACGGTGGCCGACCTGGTCGGCGACGCGGAGTGCCGCACGCCAACCGAAGCGGGTTCGCGCGTCGTGCCCAAGAAGGCGGACCTGCTCATCCAGCTGCGCGAGCGTGAGCGTCGCGTCGACCGCGAGATAGCCCGGCGGGTCTCGCGTGAAGCCGAGCGCCTCGCGCTGAAGAGACAGCGCATCCTCCAATTGCTCCCCGCCCTGGTCCGCGTCCGCTCGGAGCGGCTCGCGAGGGCGTCGTCCGAGCTCAGCCGGCTCAGCCCAATTGCACAGGCCACCCGGCGCGACGAGTCACTTCGCGACCGGCGCCGGCGACTCGAGGGCGCAGCCGGCGCCCGGCTGGTTCGGGCTCGCAACGCGCTGGCGTCTCGGCGTGCTTCCGACCGGCTCGATCGCGCGCTCACCGAGCGATTCGCCGCCGCGACGCGCGGCCTCGAGCATCGACGCCAGAGGCTCGTGGCGTTGAGCCCGGATGCGGTGCTCTCACGCGGATACAGCATCACGCAAGACGCGGAATCCGGCGCCGTGATCCGCTCGGCTGGCATGACCTCGGTCGACCGCAAGATCCGGATCCGTCTAGGGGCCGGCCGTTTGGGCGCTCGCGTGGAGAGAGTCGAATCGTGAGTCAGGACCTGACCTATGAGCAGGCGCTCGAGAAGCTCGACGAGAAGCTGAAGCTGCTGGAAGACGGCGACCTTTCATTGGAAGGCGCCCTCGCGGCGGTCGAGGAAGCGCGCATCTACCTGAAGGTGTGCACGGAGAGGCTGGAAGCGGCTCGCAAGAAGATCGAGGTCAGGGCGGAACCAGAAGCGCCCGAGTAAGACCTAGGTCTGTTGGACGCTGGCGATTCTCTCCAGAGCCGCTATGCGTTCTTCGATCGGCGGGTGGGTGTCGAACAGGTGGTTGAAGAAGCTGCCGTGATGCTCCGTCGGGTTGTCGATCATCATCGCCGCGACCGCGTGGTTGAAGCGCTCGGGTGGCTTGTCGTTCTGCGCGATCTTCTTGAGCGCGCTGATCAGGCCGGCGGGGTTGCGGGTCAGATCCACCCCACTCACATCCGCGAGTGATTCGCGCTGGCGCGACAGCGCAAGCTGCATCAGCGGACCGACCAGGAACGCGATCAGAGTGAAGATCAGGCCGATCGCGAACACGATGATCACGGCGCGGTCATCGCGGCTACGGATGCGCCAGGCTCCGTTCCAATACATGCTGGCGATGAGGGCCGCGAGGCCGATCATCGTCGTGACCACGAGCAGCAAGCGCACGTCGTAGTTCTTCACGTGGCTCATCTCGTGCGCGAGAACGCCCTCGAGCTCTTCGCGGTTCATCATCCCAAGCAGGCCCGTCGTCACGGTCACGGCCGCATGGTTCGGATCGCGACCGGTGGCGAAGGCGTTCGGGCTCGGGTCCTCGATGATGTAGACCTTCGGCACCGGCAGCCCATCACCGATGGCCAGGGTCTGGACGATGTTGTAGAGCTGCTGAAACTGCCGTGGATCAGCCTCCCGCGCGCCGGCCGCCGCCAGCACGGTCGCGGATCCCAGGTAGTAGGAGAACATCGCTGCGCCGATGCCGAGGAGCAGCAGGATGATCGCCCCGGTGATCGCGCCGCCCGAACCGTAGGCGATCGCCCCGATGATCGCGCCGGCAAGCAGCCAGACCAGGAGAAAGCCAATGATCACGATCGCGCTGTTTCGCTTGTTGCGGGAAATCTGGTGGTACATCGGGGGAAGTCTCTAGGTCGCTTGGTGGCCGGGTCTCTTGATCATGTCGCGAACGCGGACCGCCGCGTAGCGCCCCCAAATCTGTGCCCAGACAAGACCGTTGCCAAACGCGGAGACGTCCTCGGAGTGATGCTTGAAGTGGTACATCCACATCGCCCGGTGACGCTCGTACGCGATCTGCCTCTGCCGGTCAGCCGAAACCGGCCGAACGTTGTGTGTAGCACTGGCTCCGGGCACGTAGAACACCTTCCAGCCACCCAGCTTCAGCCGGTAGCAGAGGTCCAGGTCCTCGCCGAACATGAAGTAGCGCGGGTCGAAATTTCCGATGCGATCCAGCGCCGACTTTCGCACCATCAAGCACGCCGCGGTGCCTGCATCCATCTCATGCGGCTCCGTGTCCCGAATGTGCCCCATGTTGTAGCGGCCGAACCGGCGGCTCCTGGGAAAGAGTTTGCTCAGGCCGACCGTTTGGTAGAAGAGCGAGCTCGGGCTGGGAAATGATCTCCGCGCGTCCGGATCGATATGGCCGTCCGGCAGCACCAGACGCGGCCCCACGGCGCCGGCGTCGGGTCTGGTCAGCAAGAAGTCGGCGAGCCGCCCGACGCATTGCGCGTCCACGATCACGTCCGGGCTCAGGAGCAGGACGAAGCGACCTTCGCAGCGCTCCAAGCCGAGATTGGCCGCGCGGCCATAGCCGAGGTTCTTTGGCTGCACGATGACGGTCGCCTGCGGAAACTCGTCGGTGACCGCGGCGGCGGAGCCGTCTGAGGAAGCGTTGTCGACCACCACCGCCTGAACGGGTGTATCCGCGCTCGCGAAGAACGCGTGGAGACACTCCAGGAGCTGGTCCTTGGAGTTCCGGCTCACCACCAGCGCCGAGACGATTGGCTTCTGCTCGGGCATCGCCAGCGAATTATCCCTTTCGGGAGGCGGCTAAAATGCCACGGAGTGCAAACCGGCGCGCGCCTGGATCTCGGCCGCCGCCTCGCCCAGATCCAGCAGAACCGGTTGGTCCGCCAGAACCTGATCCTTTTCACCGGCGGCCTCATAGCGGGAATCGGCGGTTTCGTGTACCACGCGATCGCCGGCCGTGTCCTCGGGCCCGCCACCTACGGACAGGTCGCATTCCTCATCGCGGTCTACTCCGTGGGCACCGGCCCGGCCCTGATCATCGTCGTCGTCCTGGCTCGATACACGGCTGTGCTCGCGGCACGTGGCGAGACCGGCGTCCGGTCGCTGCTCGCGCGAACGAGCCGGCTCGTCGCGATCCCGTCGCTGCTGGCCGTACTGGTGACGACGCTCTTTGCGCGACCCGTCGCGGCGTTCGAGCACATCGGGTCGACCATCCCGCTCCTGATTCTCGGATTCTCAATCGCTCTTATCTGGCAGGTCGCCATCCCGCGCGGCATCCTGCAGGGACTCCAGCGCTTTACCGCACTCTCCTTGAACCTGTCGCTCGAGCTGATCATCCGCACCACGGCCGTCTTCCTTCTGCTGAAAGCCGGATATGCCGTCTCAGGCGCGATGGCGGCGGTGTTCATCGGACTGGTCGTCTGCTTTGGTCTCGGCCTGTATGCACTCCGTGACCACTTCCAGAGGACCGCTTCACGGGTGAGGCTCAGGGTCATGGCCGGCTTCTCGCTCACTGCGGCCGCCGGCATCATCGGCATCCAGATCCTGTACAACCAGGACGTCATCCTGGCCGTTCACTATCTGAGCGGCCACGAGGGCGGAATCTACGGCGGCCTGAACAAGATCGGCACGATCCTGTTCTTCCTGACCCTCAGCGTGAGCCAGGTGCTGTTTCCCCGTGTGGTCGAAGCGGTGGCCAAGGAGCAGCACCCCGGCCGCATCCTCCTGGCGTCGGCCGGGATCCTGTCGGCGCTCGGGGCCGGCGCGCTGCTCGTGTTTGCGGTGCTGCCAGGGCTGGTGGTCGCCATCCTCTTCG
>VBKD01000100.1 GCA_005888075.1 Chloroflexota bacterium | reverse complement strand
AGGGCGAGTCGATGCGTCTCAAGGAAATATTCGACCTCGGTTGCCGTGCGAACGAGGTGATGCAAATCCAGCTGAGTGATCATTCCAGACCGCCTGGTCAATGAGAGTCGCACGACGGTCATATCGTCATCGCTGGCCAGGTCCGGGTCACCGCGGAAGTCGTTGCTCCATGCATCCGGCCGCACCCAGCCGTCGAGGATGAGCACGCCGGGCTTGTTGAGGTGTGCGGCCAGGCGCGCGATTGTGGATCGAAGCTCATCTGGTTCGAGGATGTAGCCGATGCTGCTGAACAGGCAGATGACGGCATCGAACGTGCGACCGAGGTCGAGGGTGCGCATGTCTGCGAGATGTAGGGGTATCCCCGGCAGCCTGGCGCCCGCAACCTCAAGCATCGCAGGGCTGACATCGACGCCCTCAACAGCAAACCACTCGCGAAGCGCTAGCAGGTGAGCGCCGGTGCCACATGCTACGTCCAGCAACGTCGTCGCGGTCGGACAGTATTCGGTGACGAGTCGGCGAACCTCGGCTGCCTCCGCGCCGTAGTCCTTGATTCCGGCGCCGGTGTAGAGAAGGTCGTAAATTTTGGCGCTCTTCTCAAACATCCATCGCGACTATTGCATAGCTGCATGTCGACGGCCAGAATCCTGTTTCGTTTAGGGCCCCCGCATGGCCAAGCCAACTCACGGGCGGGCCTCGTATGGTGAAGAAAAGGACCTGTCAATGGCTCGACGGCGAAGCTTTTTTCACGTCGCGATTGATTTGCCTGCCCCGCTCGAAGGGTGCTCGTTGCGGTCATGAGCGCCGTCACCCTCGGCACGATTCAGACGCAGATACCAGCCCGACTCGACCGGCTGCCTTGGTCGAGCTTCCATTGGCGCATCATCGCCGGGCTGGGAACGGCCTGGATCCTCGACGGCCTCGAGGTTACGATCGTCGGCTCGATCGGGGCCAGGCTGACCCAGCCTGGAAGCGGAATCGCCATGACCACCGCCACCATCGGTACCGCCGGTTCGGTCTACGTGGCGGGAGCATGTCTCGGCGCCCTGTTCTTCGGTCAGCTCACCGACCGCCACGGGCGGAGGCGGTTGATGCTGATCACTCTTGGCGTCTACATCGTGGCGACCGTCGCGACCGCGTTTGCATTCGCGCCGTGGTTCTTCTTCCTTACTCGTTTCTTCACCGGCGCGGGTATCGGCGGTGAGTACGCCGCTGTCAACTCGGCGATCGATGAGATGATCCCGGCTCGCCACCGGGGCCAGGTCGACATTTCGATCAACGGGAGCTACTGGGCCGGATCGGCTCTGGGAGGCCTGGCCGCCCTATTGTTCCTCGACCAGGCGATCTTTGCCACGAATATCGGGTGGCGTGTTGCATTCGGAGTGGGTGCGACTTTTGGCCTCGTCATCCTTTTGGTTCGCCGCACGTTGCCTGAAAGCCCCCGCTGGCTGTTCATCCACGGGCGTGATCCAGAGGCGGAGGCGATCGTGGGACGAATCGAACAAGGGACCCAAGCCGAGATTGATCACCCGCTCGACCCGCCTGGCTCAACCATCACCGTCCGGCAACGCGCATCGATCCCGTTCACCGAGATCGCGAGGGTTGCGGTCAGGTTCTATCCGAGGCGGGTGATTCTGGGCCTCGCGCTCTTTATTGGACAGGCCTTTCTTTACAACGCGGTCACATTCAACCTCGGCACCATGTTGTCAACGTTCTACGGGGTTGCGTCGGGCACTGTGCCTATATTCGTTTTCGTCTTCGCGATCGGAAACCTCACGGGAGCACTGTTCCTCAGCCGGTTCTTCGATACGTTGGGTCGCAGGCCGATGATCTCAGGCACCTACCTCGTGTCGGCGGGTCTTACCGTGGTGCTGGCTCTCCTTCTCGTGCGAGGCGGATTGAACAGGTACACGTTCATCTTGTTGGTGGCCGTAGTCTTCTTCTTCGCATCCGCGGGTGCGAGTGCCGCTTACCTCACGGTCAGCGAGATTTTCCCAATGGAGACGCGGGCCCTCGCGATCGCCTTGTTCTACGCAGTCGGAACGGGCATAGGCGGAATCATCGGACCCTCGCTGTTTGGCAACCTGATCCAGGGCGGTCCGTCCGCCATCGCCATCGGCTTCTTCGTCGGCGCCGTGGTCATGGCCCTAGGGGGGATTGCAGAGCTGATCGTCGGAGTGCGTGCTGAACGCATGCCGCTCGAGAACATCGCCAAGCCGCTGACCGTGGCCGACGCCGAACAGAATCGCGGCCGCTGCTGAGGCGCTCGGCTGCGGCAACGAGGCCCTGGCGATCAGGGCCTTGACCTTATCCAGTTCCGTGTCGGGCGGCATCCGCCTTCGTCGCCAGGTCGTTGATGACGGCAAAGAACTCTTGCGACTGACCTCGGAACAGCCCGTCCGCCGCCAGAGCCTTCACCGCGCCCGCGGCCGCGCCCTGTGTCTCCGTTGGTCGGATGACCGAGCAAACCGGAAACTTCCGGCTGAGGAACACCGTCGGCTCGGGCATGATCAAGTTGGTTTGAAAGTCCTCACCGCCGAACGGTGGCGAGTTCAGGTCCGGGAACGTGAGGCCGTTGGTGGGATCAGTTAGCGGACGCGCGTTGCCGGCCTTGTCCTGCCAGGTCTGAAAATGTTGCGTCTCGGTCGGACCGATGCTGAGCAGGATGCGTAGAACTTCGGGATGGGTGACTCGCTGCGCCAGCGACGGATAGAGGCTCGTGCCGCCCTGTTCGATGAACCCGAAGTGGAATCCCGCCGTGTTCGCGATCGCCTGCAGGTGATCATCGGGCGACAGGTCCCCATCGTTTCGGGGGATGGCGGGGAACTGCCCAGCCGCCAAGCCAGGCACCGCTTGAGGGAAGGTGTCGCCGAAGTCTGGGTTCTTGGTGCGGCTGCGATATCGAGTCCACCAACTGGTGTCCACCGTCAGCTGCATCAGGTTGGTCAAACGCCCGATTTGCTGGGCACCGGTCGCCTTGCTGCTCGGAAGCGTGCGAAAGCGATCTAGGTTCACGGTCTGCGCGCCGTGCGCCATCAGGTAGGCATTGATGAAGGTGAAGTGCGTGAACTCATCCTCAGTGTTGTCGTGGATGTATTGCGCCATGTCCGCATCGAGCGTTGCAAGGGCTCCGGTGTAGGCGGCACTCCCACTTCCTCCGGGAACTTCGGCGTCCTGGATTCCGCCGAGCTCGTTGTACTGCTGCCACAAATCCGTCTCCAGAATTTCAGCCGCGGCAAGAAACCTCAGAATCGCCGCGTCTCCTGGTGTCAGACCACCGGTGTCGGCAACGGCGGGAATTTTGTTTTCCAACAGTCCGGCGCCCAAAGTTCCGGCCCCGGCGGCAAGGCCGCCGAGCACGAAAGAACGACGGCTGGTCAGGTGTTCCAAGGGTTTCATGGTCTCCTCCTGCTTTCCCCCACGAGAGCGAACCATCGATTCTTCATAGCGCCGCTCGCGACGCCGTCAGCACGCGCTGCAGTCAGGACTACACGAGGCGGTTACACGCGTCCCGGTAGGTTCAACCGCCTTAGCAGCAGTGCGTTGACCGCGACCAGCAAGCTCGACCCCGACATGGCAAGAGCCGCTATCTCGGGTCTGAGCACGAGTCCGAACCTGGGTTCAAAAATGCCCGCGGCAATGGGGATGGCGATCGCGTTGTAGCCAACTGCCCAGCCGAGGTTCTGCCGCATCTTGCGAAGGGTCGCGCGTCCAATCGTGATGGCGGTGCCTACATCGAGCGGATCTGAGCGCATGAGCACCACGTCGGCGGTCTCGATCGCCACATCGGTGCCGGCGCCGATCGCGATACCCAGGTCCGCCTGTGCCAGTGCCGGAGCGTCGTTGACGCCGTCGCCGACCATCGCCACCCTCTTGCCGGCTCGCTGCAGCTCGGCGATCTTGCCTGCCTTGTCGGCGGGAAGGACCTCGGCCATCACCTCTGTGATGCCGAGCTCCCGGCCGATTCGCTCGGCGGTGGCTCGGTTGTCTCCGGTCAGCATCACAACGTCGACGCCCTGCCCTCGGAGCGCCTCAACTGCAGCCCTGGCGGACGGACGAGGAGCGTCGCTGATGCCGATTACCGCCGCCGCGCGTCCGTCGACGGCAACCAGTACGACGGTTCGCCCTCTAGTCGTCATATCGTCGCGCCTGCCGGCCAGGCCGTCGACGTTGATGTTCTCGCGCGCCATCAACCTCGCGTTTCCCACCGCCACGCGATGGCCGTTGACCGTGGCCAGCGCGCCGTATCCGGGCATGTTTGCGAAGTCGGTCACGGACGGTTGAGCGGCCCCCGCCCGCTCCGCGCGGTGAACGATGGCCTCCGCCAGGGGGTGCTCCGAGTCCCGCTCGACAGCGGCTGCCAGCCTCAGGGCATCATCCTCAGAAAAGCGGTCGGCGTACAGCTCGGTCACCTCTGGTTCGCCCTTGGTCAGCGTTCCCGTTTTGTCCATCACCACGACCTGGACTCGAGCGGCTGCCTCGATGGCGGCAGCGTTCTTGAACAGGATCCCGCGCTTGGCTCCGAGCCCGGTGCCGACCACGATCGCGGTCGGCGTCGCGAGTCCGAGAGCGTCGGGGCACGTGATCACGACCACGGTGATCGCGAAGAGAATGGCTTGGCTGAAGCTAGGTCCGGCGATCCACCACACGATCAGCGTCAGCGTGCCACCGACGAGAGCCACCAAGACCAGCCAGAAGGCGGCCCGATCCGCAAGCTGCTGCCCCGGCGCTTTCGAGCTCTGGGCTTCCTGGACGAGCTTCACGATCTGGGCCAGCGCCGTGTCCGAGCCAACCCTTGTCGCACGGGCGCGGAGCGTTCCGTTTTTGTTGATCGAGGCGCCGATCAAGGTGGCTCCGGGCGCCTTCGAAACCGGCAGACTCTCACCGGTCACCACCGACTCATCCACCTCGCTGGCCCCGTCCTCGACCACCGCATCCACCGGGACCCTGGCACCCGGCTTGATGAGAAGGAGATCGCCCACGCGCACGTCCGAGGTGTCCACCTCGACTTGTTCGGCACCCTTGATGACGATCGCCTTTCGCGGCGCAAGATTCAATAGCGTGCGGACCGCGTCGTTGGCGCCACCCCTCGCGCGCATCTCGAACCAGTGGCCAAGGAGCACAAAGGTTGCCAGGACTGTGGACGCCTCATAGAAAACGTCTCCGCCGCCGCTAAACGTAACGACGACCGAGTAGGTCCAGCCGGCGGCGATTGCCACCGAGACCAGGACATTCATGTCCAGCGTGCGGGCTCGCAGGGCGCGCACGGCTCCCTCGAAGAAGAACGAGCCCGAGTACGCGATCACAGGCAGGCTCAGGATCAGCTGGAAGACGTCGTCGCGCAGACCGAACGGAGCCGGAACGCCGAAATGCAACACCTGGCGACCGATCGATGACCACAGCAGGATCGGCACCGAAAGCACGGCTGCGACCAAAAAGCGGTTGCGCATGTCCTGGGCCATGGCGTCCATCGACATCGCGGCGTGCCCACCCTGCTCCATGACCTCGTGGGGAGAGCTCATCGCGGTCTCGGAGTGGTGATCCATCGGTGCCTATACCCGTGGGGGGTATGATGTGAGAATGCCGGGATATACGAAGGACAAACAGAAGATCGAGACGAGACTAAGGCGCATCGAGGGCCAGGTACGCGGTATCCAGAAGATGATCGAGGAGGATCGGTACTGCATCGATGTCCTCACCCAGGTCAACGCCACGCGGGCCGCACTTGAGAGCGTCGCTCTCCAGCTGCTCGCCGACCACACCGAGCATTGTGTCGCGGAGGCGATCCGGTCTGGCGGCGGAAGCAAGAAGGTCCGCGAGCTCAACGACGCGGTCGAGCGGCTGGTGAGGAGCTAGGTCGAATTGTTCGTGGTTGGCGCGATCCTGCATGCCCTTCAGATCTCCCTCTACATGCTCTGGGAGGTCCTCTGGCCACTTGCCTTCGGCTTCCTGCTCTCGGCCATGATCCAGACGGTGGTTTCGAAGCGGGCCGTGGCGAGCACGCTGGGGAAACCCGACTTGAAGGGCTTCATCCTCGCCTGCGGCTTCGGCGCCGCCAGCTCGTCCTGCTCGTACGCGGCAGTCGCGGTCGCCAGGGCGCTCTTCCGCCGAGGTGCCAGCTTCGTCAACGCCATCATCTTTGAGTTCGCGTCCACCAATCTCGTCTTTGAGCTGGGCCTGGTCCTTCTCATTCTTCTGGGTTGGCAGTTCGTCGCCGCCGAGGTCGCGGGCGGCTTACTCATGGCGGTGATCCTGTGGATCCTCTTCAAGGTCACGCTACGCCAGCGGATGGTCGACGAAGCCAGGCGTCAGGCCGAGCGCGGCGTTTTCGGTTCGACCCACGAGGCCCACGGCGAGATGGACGTGTCCATCACCGACGGGCCCTTTCTTTCGCGGCTTTTGTCGCCGCGTGCGTTCACCGCCATCTCGCATTCCTTCTTCATGGATCTGAACGCTCTCTATGTCGACCTGGGCTTGGGCTTCCTGATCGCGGGCGCACTCGCGGCGTGGGTGCCGAACAGCTGGTGGCAGGCGTTCTTCCTGACCAACCACCCGATCCTGAACGAGTTCTGGAGTCCATTGATCGGCCCGGTCATCTCGATGCTGAGCTTCGTCTGCTCGGTCGGCAACGTGCCCCTGGCCGCGGTCCTCTGGAACGGCGGCATCAGCTTCGGCGGGGTGATCAGCTTCCTCTTTGCCGACCTGATCATCCTGCCGATCCTGAACATCTATCGGAAGTACTACGGGGGCCGGATGTCGCTGTACCTGCTTGGCGTCTCTTACGCCGCCATGGCGCTCGCGGGGTTCCTGGTCGGAGGCGCATTTCAGCTCCTCGGCCTGGCTCCAACCAATCACCACGTCACGGTTTTCGAGACCCAGCCGAGCTGGAACTACACGAGCTTCCTCGATATCGTCTTCCTTGCGCTGATCGCCGTGCTGGCTTGGCGCTTCATCACGACAGGCGGCATCGAGATGCTGCGCGCCCACGCCCGCCGACCTGAGGCCGGCGCGAAGCTGGTCCAGGACCCAGTGTGCGGAATGAGCGTCGACCCCGCCGGCTCCACAGAGCGAGTCGAGTACAAGGGCGCGACATACTACTTTTGCTCGTCCGGCTGCCGGGCCAAGTTCGAGAAGGATCCAGCCCGGTACACGACCCAGGTGGCGCAGCTCGAACACGCCGGCCATCTCGGCGATTCACATGCCATGGCTGCTACACACGGAGGACAAATGGAACGGCACACACCGGCGATCGACCCGGTATGCGGAATGAGCGTGAACCCCGACCAAGCGGAATATCGGTCGTTCCAGAAGGGCGAGACCTATTACTTCTGCTCAGCGGGTTGCAAGGAGACCTTCGACAGGGACCCGGGGAAGTACATCGCCGGCCCAGAGACACGGTCGGCCGGCTGAGGGCAGTTCAGCGCGCCGCTTGGGC
>VBKD01000235.1 GCA_005888075.1 Chloroflexota bacterium | reverse complement strand
TCGTCCTCGTCTACCGCAACTTTCCCCTGGTCGAGATCCATCCGCACGCATTGGGCGCAGCGCAAGCTGCCGAGGCCGCTGCTCGACAGGACAAGTTCTGGGGGATGCACGACTTGCTGTTCGAGCATCAGCGGGCCTTGGCCGATACGGACCTCGTAACCTACGCGCGGCAGCTCGGGCTCGACGAGGCGCGTTTCGACACGGACCGCGGCTCGGCACCGGTGCGGTCGAGGATCGACGCCGACGCGCGCAGCGGCGAATCGAGCGGCGTCCAGGGAACGCCAACGCTGTTCATCGACGGCCAGTTCTACAGCGGAAGCTACGACGCACGTCCCCTCATCGAGGCCCTGAAATCGAGCCTGGCGCGGAGCAAACGGTGAGGGTTGACGCCACGATGGCTGCGCAGCAAACATTGACTGGCGAGGAATGGCCGGCGCTGCCCTACGAGGAGTGGAATGGCGGCTGGGACCGCAAGGCGCTTGAGCTTCCTGACCCGTTACCAGGCCCTTGAACAGGGCGGCCGCTCCCCCCATTCGCCCCCCGGCCGCGCAGGTCAATCCTAACCGGACAAGTTTCGAACTCCATCTGAATTCAAAACAGCTCCTCTGGCTGGCCGGCACTGTCTCAGCGGACGGTCAGCGGACGCGTGACGGACGGTCAGCGGACGGTCAGCGGATGGCAGCAATAGGTTAGATCCCGTCGCCGTTGTCCCTCGTTGTGGCGCTTCCAGGCCGGCTGACCGACGTACCTCCTCCCTCGAGGCGGTCACATTATTGGCGCGGTTTTACCCTGTCACGTTTTGTCCCTAGGTTGGATCGAGCTTGAACGTCGGGCGCATATATAAGGATGCGGCGCCACTGCTACCAGCCGAGCGCCGTGCTTATCTCGAGCACGATGTCGGCCGTATCTGGATCGATGAGCCGAGGCGCACCAATCGCCATGTCCGGTTGCTGGTGAATACTGGTCAGCACGTCGAAGTAGTCGTGATCGCCGGTCAGGATGAAGTCGCGGCCGACTGCGGATCCGGCGTGGTTGATGTCTCCCCAGTTCCCGTGTCCAATCTGGTGATCAGGTTGCAAATGCTGCGCCAGGCCCTCAGCCCGAATAATCGGTAGCGCCGTGGAGCTTGCTTCTGTCAGCCAGAAGCGCATCCACCGTCCAACGGCTATGTGGTCTACGGCAAGGTACGGCCGGAGGTAGTCCCGCAAATCCGTCAGGTTCTCATCACCGCCTATTGCCCCACGCCACCACGCTGCCGCCGCGCCTTCTCGCCAATCGGCCTCCGGTTCGGGCAGTGCATCAACAATTGGCTGCAGCGCGACGGCAACGTCGATGCTCTCCACCGGCGACGGCACCGCAATGCCGGCTTTTCGCGCCCTCCTCACCACCCGCTGTCGATCCATTGAGGCGCCAATCGCAGCGTACAGGAACCCCTGTCGAGCGATGAAATTCGCCGGTCGGTAGGTGCGATCCTCCTCGAGCTTGCGCCACACCCATCGGCGCCTCTCGACCTCCTGGACATGTGAGGCGAGATCGGGCCCGGCAACAAGCCAGTCTGGATGATGGGCCCGGATTTCATCGACAAGGCCACGAGCGGCGGTCAGGAGCAGCGGTTCTTCCTCGCGGGATGCTGCAAGCGTCAGCAGGGTTTCGATGAACTGGCCACGTTGCGCGGCGTCAGGGATGCGCCAGGCTTCAAGAACGTTCTGGATCGAGGCGTGCGCTACCGCGTTGTGGCTGTCCATGAGTGCGCGGACGGCGCCGCCAGCCTTCCGCTTGGCGACGGGATCAATGGCGCTATTGTCGAAATAAGGCTCGACCATGAGGGCTCCGCAATTACACACCCGCGCGAGTCACGCCATCAATCCCCGGCGGTTTCACATTAGATCGCACAGTTCATCGGCTGACGCCAGGACAGGAACCCGGGCCAGTGCAGCCGCGATCTTCCGCACCGTGTCTGTCGACATATGCTTACCCGCCATCGCGCGGTTGCGTCTTCGATCCGGTTAACCAGGCGGGAAGAAGAGATCGCGGCGCTGGTCGCCCAGGGGACCAACAAGCAGATCGCAGCCAAACTGGTTGTTTCTGAGCGCACCGCGGAAAACTACGTGCTAAACATCCTCAATAAGCTCGGCTTCAATGGCCGAACCGAGATAGCCAGTTGGGCGACTCACCGAGCGCTGACACGTTGCGGCACAATGTGATCAGCGATGACGGCACCGGACTCGACGGAATGCGCGGCACGTCCGTAGCCCGGGCAGACCCACCCATGCACAGTGACGTGCACTTTGATGAGCGCTTTCGGCGGTCGGCGCCAGTCGCCGGCGGAAATTAACGCAGCGATCCAGGATGGGCTCGATTTTCTGTAGCCAACCCAATGGACTTAACAGCACTCAATGGACTACGTTC